>NZ_JBHWZH010000016.1:0-63871 GCF_042728285.1 Streptomyces sp. NPDC060194
CCGCTGGCCCCCGCCCCGGGCCCGCGGCGCGTGACCCCCCGTGCGGCCCCGCCGACGACGGCGGGGCCTCACGCCACGTCCAGCGCGGCGCGCTCACCCCGCCCGACGGACACGGCCCAGCGCACGGTGGACGGCGCCTGTACGTAGACCCGCCCGGCGGCCTGCACGCCCTCGACATCGACGACGTCGCGCTCGTCCGCCACCTCCTGCCCGGTGCACGGAACCGAGCGGACCATGCCCGTCGGCCGGACCTCCACCGTCAACTCCCCCGGCCCCAGGCACCGGTAGGCGACGATCAGGGCTTCTCCACGCCGTCCTGCGTCGAACGCGAACGCCCCGTCGCCCTGCATGTCGCTCAGCCCCGCGACGAACGTCTCCCCGAGGTCGGGCTCCCCCACCGCGACCGGCGACTCGGCCGGCGGAGCGACCGTCGCGGGACCCGAGGAGGCGGGCCACGGCGAACGCGGGGCCGGAGGCGCGGAGTCCGGCGCCCCGGACGTGCAGGCCGCCAGTGCGAGCGGCAGCAGAGCGGCGGGCAGGAGCCGCGCGGTGAGAGCCGAACGGCGTTGCTGCGTACGGATTTTGCCCCTCATTGATCCCCCCGATGACGTCACGAGCGAGCGTCGTCGGGTGGTCGACCCGACTGCCGCTCGCGGTCATCCGATGGTGCGGGCGCCGCAGCGCGGGGCGCAATCGCAGCGCCGGAACTCAGAGGTGAATCTGATGTTCCGCACGAGGCGCCCCGTCGGGTCACCCCCCGCACACCCGAGCGCACACGCGTCGTCCGCCTTGTCCGCCGTGCGGCTCAGGACGGTGACCCTCCGCACCGAACGCCGCCGGGAACCTCACCGCCAGGTGGCCGAGCCCGCCGAGCCCGGCGGCGACCCGGCTGCCGGGTCCGGCTCCGGTCTCGCACCGCGCCTCCTCGCGGGGGTGGGCGGCGCCCCCACAAGCACTCCAGGTGACGCAGGAGGGCCGGGAGGTTTCAAGCCGATTTCATCCGCCGGTAGCGATAGGAGGTATAGACCAATGATATATATGCCGACAGTGCCCGTCCGGGCGCTCTCCGTCACGAATTCCCGGTGAGGACGAGGGACTTGGCCACTCGAGACGCGGACGCCCCGCGGGTGCCGATCTACCTGCAGGTCGCGCGACGCATCCATGACGACCTGACCGCCGGTCGCGTTCCCCCCGGCGGCAGGCTCCCCGGCGAGCGCGCCCTGGCCGCCGTACACCGGGCCAGCCGGGAGACCGTCCGGCAGGCGCTGCAGCACCTGCGCGAGCAGGGTGCCGTCGCCACCGACAAGAGCGGCACGTACGCCCTGCCGGCCGACGCCCGGCCGCCCGCGCTGCAGGCGGCGGAGTCCGCGCCGGTCTTCCCCGGCGGGGTGACGGCGGAGGTGCTCGCCACGGCGAGCAGCGCGGAGCTGATGTACCGGCCCGCGCCGCCGGACATCGCGGTGCTGCTCGGGCTCGACTCCGGCAGCCGCACCCTGGTGCACCACCAGGAGGTCACCGGACCGGAGGGCGACCTCATCCAGCGGGCGACCACCCACTTCTCGCACACCGCCCTGGAGGAGATCCCCCAACTGGCGCGCCGTGGCCGCAACTTGAGGGCCAGCCTCCAGCCGGATCTCCGGCGCCTCTACCAGTGGATGGACGAGGCCGGCCTCCAGGCCGTCTGCCAGGAGACCCTCACCGTCACCCCGCCCCCTGCCACCGCCGAGGGGACCGCCGACCTCAGAGTCCGCCGCGTCGTCAGCGACCAACGCGAACGCCCCTTGGAGGTCACGGACCTCGCCATCACCGCAGGCGCGGGCACCCTCAAGTACCGCTTCTCCCTGACGGGTTCACCCACGAACTGACCCCGGGTCCGAAGGCCGCCGACCGTATACGGATTCCCGGCCCCCGAGCCGACCACCTCGTCTCCCCCGAACCACCCCCGCTCACCGCCCCCCCGTTCACGGCTCCAACGAGCAGCCGCTCAAAGCGACAAGGCCGCGGGCGCGTCACCGTGCCGGGCGGTTGCCAGGAGTGGCGGGGATTCACCCGTGCCGAGGCGTCGTCGGGGTCACCCGGAACACCTCGACTCGCGTCGACACCCCGCGCACCCGCCCCGCGTCGTCGCCCGCGCACCCGCCCCGCGCGGTCGCCACGCCGCCCCCGCTCAGAGCTTCGTGCCGAAGGCCTGGGTCCACCACGGGCCGCCCTGGGCCTGGTGCACCCCGACTCCGAGCTCCTTGAAGCCGCAGTTCAGGATGTTGGCGCGGTGGCCGGGGCTGTTCATCCACCCCTCCATGACGGACGCCGGGCTCTGCTGGCCGCGGGCGATGTTCTCGCCGTAGGTGCT
Organism: Streptomyces sp. NPDC060194; assembly: GCF_042728285.1. NCBI lineage: Bacteria > Bacillati > Actinomycetota > Actinomycetes > Kitasatosporales > Streptomycetaceae > Streptomyces > Streptomyces sp. NPDC060194. The sequence continues at coordinate 2,351 of NZ_JBHWZH010000016.1, forward strand.
CCAGCGGTAGCCCGCGGCGGTGATGCGGTCGCCGGGGTCGGTGCCGTCGGGGCTGGAGTGGGAGAAGTAGTCGCGGGCCGCCATGTCGGCGGAGTGGTCGGCCGCCGCCCTCGCCAGCGCGGAGTTGGACGTCACCGGGGCACAACCCGCCTTGCCGCGTTCGGTGTTGACGAGCGCGACCACCTGCTCCTCGAACCCGCCCTGCACGGGCGGCTTCGGGGCCGGCGGCTTCGGCGCGGGGGGCTTGGGCGCGGGCGGGGCCTGCGTCCGCGACGGCCGCGGGGACGGCTTCGCGCTCGACGCGCTGGGCTTCGCCTTCGGCGACGCCGAGCGGCTCGGCGAGGACGAGGGCGACGGCGACGCCTTCGACGGCGACGGTTCGGCCGACGCGGACGCACTCGGGGCGGACGGGGTCGGCGTCGACGCCGCGACGGCCGAGGCGGACGCCTCGTCCCGCGGGTCCGGGCCGTCGAGGAAGAGGTACGCCCCGCCCCCGGCGACGAGCACGGCCACGGCGGCGGTACAGGCGCCGGTGCGGCGACGGCGGCGGGCGCGGTCGAGGCGGGCCTGGACGCGGCTGGTCCCGGCGGCCGTGGTCACCACGGGTGTCGAACCGGTGGCCTCCGCAGGGGAGTCGGCGACGCCGTGGCCGACCACCGTCGTCGCGGGATCCGCCGCTCCCAGGAGACCCGCCACGACCGGGACGAGGCCGAGCCCGACGAGCAGCCCCTCGGCCGGGACCAGCGCGGCCCAACCGCCCCCACACAGCGGGCAGTCACGGGTGTGCCGGGCGAACCGCTTGCGCCACAGCGGCGAGGGGCGACCGTCCCAGAGGTTCGCCGTCCGCTCCAACTGCTCGCAACGCGGGACCGCGGCGAGGGCGCGGACCACGATCCGCGCCGCCTCCAGCTGCGCCTTCATCCGCTGCACGCGGACGGCGGCGTGCTGGGGGGTGAGTTCCAGCGCCTCGGCGACCTCGGCGCGGGTCAGCTCGCCGGTCGACTCCAGCCACCACAGCGAGAGCAGCTCGCGGTCCCCCTCGTCGAGCCACCGGGTGGCCTCCGCGGTCTCGCGGCGCTGGCCGGAGAGTTCGAGGCGGACGATGGTCAGGTCGACGAAGTCCGCGCCCGGGTCGACGGCGTCGAGCGGGTCCGCGGTGCCGGGTATCGCGCCGGCGGGTATCGCCTCGGCGGCGCGGTCCCGCCAGTGGCCGCGTACCTGGTTCATCGCGATGGCCACCAGCCAGCTGCGGAAGTGCGCCGGGTCGCGCAGCCCGTCGAGCCCGCCGAGGGCCCGCAGCATCGTCTCCTGCACCACGTCGTCGGTGTCCGCGTGGCCGTTCAGCGCCCGGCCCACGATGTTGTACACCAGCGGCAGGTACGCGGCGACGAGTTCGTCCTGCGCCCGCTGGTGACCGGCCCGCGCCGCCATGATCACCGAGGTCTCGCGTTCGTTCGTCACGCTGGTGTCCACTTCCTGGGGGGGTACCGCGAAGGTACCGGACGTACGTTCTCCGACACCTGGGAGATACGGGGGCGGGCGCCGGATAACACAAACCCGCGAGATCCGTGCTTGACCTCGAGAAGGCTTAAGGCGGCCACGTCTGGGTCCTCCTCACCCACCTGGAGGACCTCACCCTGGAGGAGGTCATCCGCCGCAAGGGCGATGGCGAGGGTTGAGCACCGGCCGCCGGAACAGCGCGGTCCACAGGAACGGCCGGCCGAAGAGGGCCGAGCCGGCGGGTTGCCCGCGCATGCGGCGCAGCTCGACCACGCGCAGGTCGGAGAAGACGTGCCGCAGCTCGTCGGGGGTGTACGCGAGGCCGCCCTGCAGGGTGCGCGCCCGGTAGAGGTCCGCGTCCGCGAGCTCCGAGCCGACACCGTCCGGGCCGGCCGCGAACACGGTGAGCGCGAGGTGTCCGCCGGGCATGAGGACGCGGTCCAGGAGCGCGAGGTAGCTCACGCGGCGGTGCGGGGGCAGGTGGTGGAAGCAGCCGGAGTCGACGACGAGGTCGTACGGTCCCGGCAACCCGCCCTCGTCCAGGGCGAACACGTCCGCCGCGACGAACCGCGCGTCCACCCCCGCCTCGCGCGCCCGCTCCTCGGCCCAGACGGTCGCGACGGGCGAGAGGTCGACGCCGTCCACGGCGAACCCGCGCGACGCGAGGTACACCGCGTTCCGCCCGGCCCCGCACCCGAGGTCCAGCGCACGTCCGGGCCCGACGCGCCCCTCCTCCACCCAGCCCGCCAGGTTCTCGTCCGGCCCCGCCGCGAAGAACGGCACCGGCCGCGACCGGTCGGCGTAGAACCCGTCCCAGAACCCCCGCCCGTCCCCCGTCGCGGTCCGATCCGCCCCCTCCCCCGCGGCGAAGAGCCCGTCCAGCAGCGCGAGTACGTCCTCGACAGTCCGTACGGTCCGGTCCATACGTCACCCCTTCCGACCGGTGGATCCTAGGGAAGGAGCACGTCACCCGCCTCCCGGCCCCTCCCGCCCCCCGCCCCGACACGCCGCCGGGCGGCCCCCGCCCGGCGAGGGCGGCACCCGGTGCCCTCCACCCGCCGACATCGCACCCGCGCCCCGCCCACGGCCCTGCGCGGACCCGTTCTCCTCCACCCGGGCGGGACTTTCCCGTCGGTGCGGCGGATCATGGCGTCGGGTCCGGGGGAGGGCGAGTGGAGTTCGAAGAAACGCGGGCTGAGGCGAGGCTGGGCGGAGCTGCGGGCCGCACCGCCCTGAGGCGTCCCGGACCGGGGCCCCGGTGGGTGGCGGGGAGCCGGCGCGGCCGGTCGCGCGGGGGCGCCTCCCTCGTGGCGGCGGCGCCTCGCTGGCGCAGCAGCGGCCGACTGCGCGTTCCGGAGACCGTCTCCGACATCGCCTGGGGCGGCCGCAAGCGGAACCGGCTGTTCATCACGGCGGAGACGAGCCTGTACTCGGTGGTCATGGTGGTGACGGGCACCCGTCCCACGGGACGGGGGCGCTGGTCAACTCCGTTGGGTTTCCCGGTCCCTTCGGTCCCTCGGACCGCCTTGCGCGCCCGGGCCCGCCCGCACGCGATCGGCCCCACCGCCGAGCCCACGCGGTGAGGCCGGCGGGTGGGCCCGGGCGGGAGGCCGGGCCCCGGGGCGGCGGGTTCGTGTGGGCAACCTGCGGCGCGTTGTCAGACCCGGGTGGTTGGATCGGGGGAGGTGGAGCCGCGGAGGCGGTTCGAGACGACGGGTGGAGACGACACGATGAGCAAGGGCCCGCAGAGGACCACGGCCGGCGCGCCGGGGAGCACGCCGCACGCCGCCGACAGCCACGAGCTGATCCGGGTGCACGGTGCGCGGGTGAACAACCTGAAGGACATCAGCGTGGTGATCCCCAAGCGCCGGCTGACGGTGTTCACCGGGGTGTCGGGCTCGGGCAAGAGCTCGCTGGTGTTCAGCACGATCGCCGCGGAGTCGCAGCGGCTGATCAACGAGACGTACAGCGCGTTCGTGCAGGGCTTCATGCCGACCCTCGCGCGCCCGGAGGTCGACGTCCTGGAGGGGCTGACGACGGCGATCATCGTCGACCAGCAGCGGATGGGCGCGGACCCCCGGTCCACCGTCGGCACCGCGACCGACGCCAACGCCATGCTGCGCATCCTGTTCAGCCGGCTGGGCGAGCCGCACATCGGCTCCCCCGGCGCGTTCGCGTTCAACGTGCCGTCGGTGAAGGCGAGCGGCGCGATCACCGTCGAGCGCGGGGCGGGGAAGACGAAGACGGAGAAGGCCACGTTCACCCGCACGGGCGGGATGTGCGTGCGCTGCGAGGGCCGGGGCTCGGTGTCCGACATCGACCTCACCCAGCTCTACGACGACTCCAAGTCGCTCAACGAGGGCGCGTTCACGATCCCCGGCTGGAAGTCGGACAGCCAGTGGACGTCGGCGGTCTACGCCCAGTCCGGCTTCGTCGACCCGGACAAGCCGATCCGCCGGTACACGAAGAAGGAGATGCAGGACTTCCTCTACCACGAGCCGGTGAAGGTCAAGGTCAACGGCATCAACCTGACGTACGAAGGCCTGATCCCGAAGATCCAGAAGTCGTTCCTGAGCAAGGACCGCGAGGCGATGCAGCCGCACATCCGCGCCTTCGTGGACCGGGCGGTCACGTTCGCGGCGTGTCCGGAGTGCGAGGGGACCCGGCTCAGCGCGGAGGCGCGGTCCTCGAAGATCGGGAAGGTGAGCATCGCGGACGCGTGCGCGATGCAGATCAGCGACCTGGCGGAGTGGGTGCGGGGGCTGAGCGAGCCGTCGGTGGCCCCCCTGCTCGAGTCCCTGCAGCAGACGCTCGACTCGTTCGTCGAGATCGGCCTCGGGTACCTCTCGCTGGAGCGCTCGGCCGGCACGCTGTCCGGCGGCGAGGCGCAGCGCGTGAAGATGATCCGGCACCTGGGATCGTCGCTCACCGACGTCACCTACGTCTTCGACGAGCCCACCGCGGGCCTCCACCCGCACGACATCCAGCGGATGAACGAGCTGCTCCTGCGCCTGCGCGACAAGGGCAACACCGTGCTCGTCGTCGAGCACAAGCCCGAGGTCATCGCGATCGCCGACCACATCGTCGACCTCGGCCCCGCAGCCGGGTCGGGCGGTGGCGAGGTGTGCTTCGAGGGCACGGTCGAGGGCCTGCGCACCGGCGGGACGCTCACCGGCCGGCACTTCGACGACCGCTCGGCGCTCAAGGACGCCGTCCGGGAGCCGTCGGGGGCGCTGGAGGTGCGCGGCGCGACGACGCACAACCTGCGGGACGTCAGCGTCGACGTGCCGCTCGGGGTGCTCACCGTGATCACCGGTGTGGCGGGCTCGGGCAAGAGCTCGCTGGTGCACGGCTCGCTGATGAAGACGCCGCAGGCCGTCGAGGCGGGGGTGGTGTCCATCGACCAGAGCCCCATCCGCGGCTCGCGGCGCAGCAACCCGGCGACGTACACCGGCCTGTTGGAGCCGATCCGCAAGGCGTTCGCCAAGGCCAACGGGGTGAAGCCGGCGCTGTTCAGCGCGAACTCCGAGGGCGCGTGCCCCACGTGCAACGGCGCCGGCGTCATCTACACCGATCTCGGCATGATGGCCGGGGTCGCCTCGCCGTGCGAGGAGTGCGAGGGCAAGCGGTTCCAACAGGCCGTCCTGGAGCACCGTTTCGGGGGGCGCGACATCAGCGAGGTGCTCGCGATGTCGGTCGCCGAGGCGGAGGAGTTCTTCCGTGCGGGCGAGGCGCACACTCCTGCCGCGCACCGCATCCTGGAGCGGCTGGTGGACGTCGGCCTCGGCTACGTCAAGCTCGGCCAGCCGCTCACCACGCTCTCCGGCGGCGAGCGCCAGCGCCTGAAGCTCGCCACGCACATGGGCGAGAAGGGCGGCGTCTACGTCCTCGACGAGCCCACCACCGGCCTCCACCTGGCCGATGTCGAGCAGCTCCTCGGGCTCCTTGACCGCCTCGTCGACTCCGGCAAGTCCGTCATCGTCGTCGAGCACCACCAGGCCGTCATGGCCCACGCCGACTGGATCATCGACCTCGGCCCCGGGGCCGGCCACGACGGCGGTCACATCGTCTTCGAGGGCACCCCCTCCGACCTCGTCGCCCACCCGAAGACCCTCACCGGCGAACACCTCGCGGAGTACGTCTCCGGCTGACCGGGGCGGGGGGCCACCGGGCCCGGGGCCGCCCCCTCCCGACCGCAGTGGGACCGCCGCGACGCCCCTCCGCGCGTCAGGCCAAGGGCGCCGGCAGCGATATGCGCCGCCCGTCAGGGCGTCGGGGCGGGGGGTTGTTCGAGGACGCGGACGAGCGGCGCCAGTGCGGGGTCGTCCGCGGCGGTGTCGAGCGCCTCGCGCAGGGCCCGGTTGTTGGTGGGCCGGGCCTCCGCCAGCAGGGCGAGGCCCGCGTCGGAGACGTTGGTGTAGATGCCGCGCCGGTCGGTCGGGCACAGGTAGCGGGACAGCAGCCCGCGGTCCTCGAGGCGGGTGACCAGGCGGGTGGTGGCGCTCTGGCTGAGCACGACCGCGTCCGCGACCTGCTTCATCTGCAGGTGGCCGCCCTCGCCGTCGTGCTGCCGGCTGAGGACGTCGAGGAGCGAGTACTCGCGCGCGCTCAGGTCGTGCCCGGCCTGCAGCGCGCGCTCGATGTGCGCCTCGATCCGCCCGTGCAGCAGGGACAGGGCGCACCACCCCTGGGCGAGCGCGGTGAGCGCGGGGTCGGTGGCGGTCATGGGATCACGCGTCCTTCCTGGTGCTCCTCGCCGGCGGGCCGGCCCCGAGAGGCCGATGAGGCATACGCCACCATACCGCGTTTGCACATACCCCGCGTCTGCAATTATTGTTGCCGCTCGTAAGGCGCTATCGCAATGATTGTTTGGGAAGGCACTCCATGCCCCTCGCACTCCTGGCTCTCGCCATCGGGGCCTTCGGTATCGGCACCACCGAGTTCGTCATCATGGGCCTGCTGCCCGACGTCGCCGCCGATTTCGGCGTCTCGGTGCCCACCGCCGGATACCTCGTCACCGGCTACGCGCTCGGCGTCGTCGTCGGCGCCCCGCTGATGACCGTCCTCGGCACCAGGATCCCCCGCCGGACCATGCTGATGCTCCTCATGGGCCTGTTCGTCGTCGGCAACGTCGTCTCGGCGCTCGCCCCCGTGTTCGCGGTCATGCTCGTCGGCCGCGTGGTCGCCTCGCTCGCCCACGGCGCGTTCTTCGGGATCGGCGCGGTCGTCGCCGCCGAGCTGGTCGCCCCCGAGAAGAAGGCCGGCGCCATCTCGATGATGTTCACCGGCCTGACCGTCGCCAACGTCGTCGGCGTGCCCCTCGGCACGTTCCTCGGGCAGAGCGCGGGCTGGCGGACCACCTTCCTCGTCGTCGCCGCGCTCGGCGTCGTCGGCCTCGCCGGGATCCACCGGCTCGTGCCGGACGTGCCCAAGCCGGAGGGCGTGCGGCTGCGTGACGAGGTGGCCGCGTTCCGCAACGTGCAGGTGCTGCTCGCGATGGCGATGACCGTGCTCGGCTTCGGCGGCGTCTTCGCGGCGATCACCTACATCGCGCCGATGATGACCGACGTCGCCGGCTACGCGGACTCGTCCGTGACCTGGCTGCTCGTCCTGTTCGGCCTCGGCATGGTGGGCGGCAACCTGGTCGGCGGGCGGTTCGCCGACCGCCGGCTCATGCCGATGCTGTTCACCGCGCTCGGCGGTCTGGCGCTCGTGCTGGCCCTGTTCACCGCCGGCGCGCACCACAAGGCGACCGCCGCCGTAGCCGTCTTCCTCATCGGCGCGCTCGGCTTCGCCACCGTGCCGCCGCTGCAGAAGCGGGTGCTCGACTTCGCCCACGGGGCGCCGACCCTCGCCTCCGCGGTGAACATCGGCGCGTTCAACCTCGGCAACGCGCTCGCCGCCTGGCTCGGCGGGATCGTCATCGCCGCCGGCTTCGGCTACACCGCGCCCAACTGGGTCGGCGCCGGCCTCGCCGCCGCGGCCCTGCTCCTCGCCGTCGTCTCCGCCGCGCTGGAGCGCCGGGCGCCCGAGCGGCACGCCCCCGTGACCGCACCGGCCCGCGACGAGCGGCCCGTCCCCGTCGCGCACTGACCCCTTCACCGGACCCCCTCCGCACGACTCATCGCAGGAGAACACCATGACCTCCGTCCCCACCGTCACCCTCAACAACGGCGTCACGATGCCGCAGCTCGGCTTCGGCGTCTTCCAGGTCCCCGACGAGGAGACCACCGCCGCCGTCGGCGCCGCCCTGCGGGCCGGCTACCGCAGCATCGACACCGCCGCGGTCTACGGCAACGAGCGCGGCGTCGGCCGGGCCATCGCCGACTCCGGCATCGCCCGCGACGAGCTGTTCGTCACCACCAAGCTGTGGAACGCCGACCAGGGGTACGACGCGGCGCTCGCCGCGTTCGACGCCTCGCTGGACACGCTCGGCCTCGACCACGTCGACCTCTACCTCGTCCACTGGCCGACCCCGGCGCGCGACCTCTACCTCGACACCTGGCGCGCCCTGGAGAAGCTGTACGCCGACGGCCGCACCCGGGCGATCGGGGTCTCCAACTTCCAGCCCGCGCACCTGGAGCGGCTGCTCGACGAGGGCACGGTCGTCCCGGCCGTGAACCAGGTCGAGCTCCACCCGGGCCTGCAGCAGGCCGAGTTGCGCGCCCTGCACGCCCGGCACGGCATCGCGACCGAGGCGTGGAGCCCGCTCGCGCAGGGCGCCGTCCTGGACGACGAGGCGATCACCGCGATCGCCGCCGACCACGGCAGGACCCCCGCCCAGGTCGTGCTGCGCTGGCACCTGCAGACCGGCAACGTCGTCATCCCCAAGTCGGTGACCGAGAGCCGCATCCGCGAGAACCTCGACGTCCTCGACTTCGAACTCGGCGCGCGGGAGATCGACGCCATCACCGCCCTCGACCGCAACCTGCGCACCGGCCCCCACCCCGACACCCTCAACTGACCCTCACCCACTCCCACTTATCTCAGGGACGGAGACCCCCCATGAGCATCCGCTCGCTCCTGCCCGGCCGCATCGGCCTCGGCACCGCGCCCCTCGGAAACATGTACCGCGCGATCCCCGACGACCAGGCCGCCGCCACCGTCCAGGCCGCCTGGGACCAGGGCGTCCGCTACTTCGACACCGCGCCGCTGTACGGCGCGGGCCTCGCGGAGATGCGCCTCGGCGACGTCCTCGCCGACCGGCCGCGCGACGCCTACGTCCTGTCCACCAAGGTCGGCCGCCTGGTCCTCGACGAGACCGAGGACCCCGCGAGCCGCGAACTCGGCGAGAAAGGGGCCCTGTTCGAGCACGGCCGCCCCCACCGGATCGTGAACGACTACAGCGCCGACGCCACCCTGCGCTCCGTCGAGGACAGCCTGCGGCGGCTGCGCACCGACCGCCTCGACATCGTCTGGGTGCACGACGTCGCCCAGGACTTCCACGGTGACGACTGGGTCGGCGTGTACGAGAGCGCCCGCACCGGCGCGTTCCGTGCGCTGACCCGGCTGTGCGAGGAGGGCGTCATCAAGGCCTGGGGCCTCGGCGTCAACCGGGTCGAGCCGCTGGAGATGACCCTCGACCTGGACGAACCGCGTCCCGACGCGCTCCTGCTGGCCGGCCGGTACACGCTCCTGGACCACGACCGCGCCCTGCAGCGGTTGCTGCCCGCGGCCGCCGAACGGGGCGTCGACATCGTGGTCGGCGGCCCGTACAGCTCCGGCGTCCTCGCCGGCGGCAGCCACTTCGAGTACGCCGAGGCGCCCGCCCACATCGTCGACAAGGTCGACCGCATCACGGCGCCGGCCCGGGAGCACGGGATCGCCGTCAAGTCCGCCGCCCTGCAGTTCGTCCTCGCCCACCCGGCCGTCGCCGCGGCCGTCCCCGGCGCGACCCGCCCCGGCCGCATCGCCGAGGACCTCGCCGCCCTCACCGAACCGATCCCCGCCGCCTTCTGGACCGCCCTGCGCGACCGGGGGATCATCGCCCCCGACGCGCCGATCCCCACGGCCCCCGCGGCCTGAGCCGCCGAGTCCGCCGCCCGCGCCGTGGGCCTTGCCGGGGAAGGGCCCGGGTCCGTGGTCATCGGATCGCTGACCCGGTACGTGTCCACGTCGACGCGGATCAGGCGTCCAAGTCGCCGTCGATCAGGGGGGATTCGGGTTCGCCCGGGCCGGGGGAGGACTCGGTGAGGGCGAACCAGGTGGTCTTGCCCTCGGGTTCGGGACGGACGCCCCACTGGTCGGCGAGGATGTCGAGGAGCATCAGACCCCGCCCGGAGGAGGCGAGTTCGCCGGGGGCGCGCTGGTGGGGGAGTTCGTCGCCGCGGTCCATGACCTCCAGGAGGAGGCGGCGGCCGCCGGGGTCGCCGGAGACGTACGCGGTGAGGACGCCGGCCTGGTCGGTGTGGACGAGGACGTTGCCGAGCAGCTCGGTGGCGAGCAGGACGACGGTGTCGACCTGGTCGGGCCGGGCCCAGTCGTGGAGCAGCGCCTTGAGCTCGGCGCGCGCCTCGGCGAGTCCCTCGCCCTGGTCCTGGCCGATGGTGAGGACGAGCCGCCGCTCGGGGACGGCGGCGGGCCGGCGGCCGGAGACCCGGCGGACGAGCAGCAGCGCCATGTCGTCGCCGTCGCGCGGGGCCGCGCCGTCGGGGCCCGGCTCCGTCGGGGTGAGGACCGCCGTCATGACCCGGTCGGCCATGCCCTCCAGGTCGTCCGTCGGCCCCTGCGCCAGCGCGTCGCGGATCCGCGGCCAGCCGCTGTACATGTCGTGGCCGCCGTTCTCGATCAGCCCGTCGGTGCACAGCATCAGGATCTCCTCGTCCTGCAGCCTGATCACGTCGACGGGGTAGTTCTCCTCCCCCGGCAGCACCCCGAGCGGCAGCCCGCCGCTGACGTGTTTGATCATGCAGGTGCCGTCGGCGAGGCGCAGGACGGGGTGCGGGTGGCCGGCGCGGGCGATGTGCAGGTCGCCGGTGACGAGGTCGGCCTCGATGTAGATGCAGGTCGCGAAGCGGTCGTCGTCGAGCGCGGACAGGAAGTGCGAGGCGCGCGCGAGGACGGCGTCGGGCCCGTGCCCCTCGGCGGCGTACGCGTGCACGGCGGTGCGCAGCTGCGCCATGAGCCCCGCGGCGTGCACGTCGTGGCCCTGGACGTCGCCGATGACGAGCGCGAGCTGCCCGTTGGGCAGGTCGATGCTGTCGTACCAGTCGCCGCCGACCATCAGCCCGCCGCCGGTGGGCACGTACCGGGTGGCGACGCTCAGCCCGAGCTGCGCGGGGTCCGCCGAGCGCATGGACTGCCGCAGCCCGCGGGAGAGCGCGAGCTCGGCGCGGCTGCTGCGGGCCCGCTCCAGGGCCTGGCCGATCAGCCGGGCGGTGGTGGTGAGCAGCCCGCGCACCTCGGGCGTGAAGTCGGTCGGCGCGGAGAACGCGGCCAGCCACACGCCCACGACCCGGCCGGCGGAGGTGAGCGGCAGGAACGCCCACGCCTCCTTGGCCTTGCCCATCGAGATGTGCCAGGTGGCCGGGAACCGCTCCCGGTACTCCTGCGTCGAGCCGAGGAACACCGGCCGGCCGGTCCGCGCCACCTCCGCGGCCGGGTACGTGGTCGTCAGCGGCATCCGGAACCTGCGCCGGGTGCCCGGCGGGCGGAACCCGACCTGCGCGGCGACGGTGAGCAGCCGGTCCCGGACGTCGAAGACGACCTGCCCGTCCAGCGGCAGGTCGGGCGCCGACAGCCGCGTCATCAGCTTCAGGACGGCCTCGATCGTGTCGGCCTCGGCGACGGAGTGGCCGGCCGACAGCAGCACGGCGTCCCGGTGGCGGGCGGCGGCGCGGGAGCCGGGAGCCCGGCGCTCGTCCGGCAGCGCGCCGAAGTCGTCGAGGTACGACGCCCTGGACGGCGGCCGTCGCTCACCGGGCCGGGGCGGGTCGTCGTGGTCCTCGCGGATCGCGTTGAGCCCGTCGATCTGCGCCCGCTCGGCGGCCCGGTCGGCCGCACTGCGGTACGGGCCCGTATCGACGGGGGCGGCGTCGGGCCGGGCCTCGTCGGGGGACGGTCGGCCGGGGTCCGGTTCCCTCGGGTCCGGCTCCGGCGGCGGCGTCTCGGACACGGGCCCCCCTCGGTATCGCCTGCCCTCCGTCGTGCGGGCGTACGGCGGAGGGTGCGCGGGTCGCACCACCCCACCGTCACCCGCCCCGGCCGCCCCGGCCAGCCGGGAGCGCCCGGGCGCGGCGTCCGGGGGACCCGGCTGAGCCGTTCGGGGGCGGCGGAGGACCGGTCCTCAGACCAGTTCGCCCGCCCGGGCGACGACGCGGCCCGCGTGGACGACCATGTCGCGCTGCGGCATGTCGACGAGGACCTGCGGGGTGCACTCGCCGCGGACGAGGAGGAAGTCGGCCGGGTCGCCGGGCTCGAACCCGACCCGCGGCAGGCCCATGACGTCCGCGCCGCCGTGTGCGCCGACGGTGTAGCAGTGGGTGAGCTCGTCGTCGAGGCGGACGTCGGTGACCCAGCCGAGGATGTGCGCGCGGTGGAGCATGTCGGCGTTGCCGAACGGGCTCCAGGAGTCGCGGACGCCGTCGGAGCCGAGGCCGACGCGGACGCCGGCCTTCTGCAGCTCGTTGATCGGCAGAACCAGCGACTCGTTGGGGGCGACGGTCGTCAGGGCGATGTCGAGGTCGGCCAAGTCCTGAGCCATGGCAGCGAGTTCAGGTGCGGACAGGAACGGCAGGCAGAAGACGTGACTGACCGTCACCTTGCCGCGCAGGGACAGCGCGCGGGTGCGCTCGATGATGCCCCGCAGCACCTTGACGCCCTTGGCGTCGCGGTCGTGGAGGTGGATGTCGACGCCGACGTCGTAGCGGTCCGCGAGCCGGAAGACCAGGTCGAGCTGCTCGTCGAGCGCGTTGTCGAAGCTGATCGGGTCGATGCCGCCGATCTGGTCGACGAGGCCGCTGCGGGCGGCGTCCTCCAGCAGCTTCGCGGTGCCCGGCGCGCGCACGACGCCGTGCTGCGGGAAGCCGACGATCTGCACGTCGAGTGCGTGCGCGAGCCGGTCGCGCGCCTCGGCTACGCCTTCGAGGCCCTTGAGGCCGTAGGCGGGGGCGACGTCGGCGTGGGCGCGCATCGCGCGGGTGCCGCGGGTGACGGCGTGGGCCATCAGGCCGTACGCCCGCTCCCCCACGTCGCGGCGCTGGCTCTTGAAGAGCTCGACGTCCTGCGCGCAGTAGTCGGCGATGCCGTTCGCGGGCCTGCGGGTGACCCAGTCGCCGCCCCAGGTGGTCTTGTCGGGGTGGATGTGCGCGTCGACCAGGCTCGGCAGGGCGATCCGGCCGCCGCCGTCGATGATGCGCGCGCCCTTGGGGGCCGGGCGGTCGCTGAACGTCCCGTCGACGACGGTCAGGTCCACGGAGCGCTTGGCGCCGAAGGGGCGGACGTCGCGGAAGACGACGGCCGTGCCGCGACCGCGGGCGCGGTCGCCGGCGGGGGCGGAGGGGGCGGCGGCGGAGGCGGGACCGGCGGCGAAGGCCGCGCCCGCGGCACCGGTCCCGGCCAGGGAGGCAGCGGAGGCGAGGACGCCGCGGCGGGAGAGGGGCGGGACCATGGGGGCTCCTTGCGGTGGGGGTCGGGCTGCCGTGGGAGGAGGCTGCCACTTTTGTATACCAACGAGCAAGGAGCGACAAGAGTGCGCAGGTGATAGAGACGTGGAGGGGACCTTCACGGGATCTCGGTATACAACTACGCGTCGCCGAACAGCGAGCGTACGGCGACGGCGCGGCTGTCGCGGACGTGCAGGAACGTGCTCGCCGCGGCCGCGTCCTCGTCGCCGGCGGCGATGTGGCGGAGCATCTCGGCGTGCTGGGCGCGCATGTGGGCGGGCTCCTCGCGCATGCCGAACAGGAGCTGGAGCTGCCAGGAGAGCTGCTCCATGGTGCGCACGAGGAGGGGGTTGCCGGCCAGGGCGATGATCCGCTCGTGGAACGCGGTGTGGGCGGCGACCTCGCGGTCGCCCTCGCCGGTGGCGGCGGCGCGTTCGGCACGGTCGAGGAGGGCGCGGAGGTCGTCGACGGGGCGGGGTTCGGCCATCGCCCGGACGCGGCGGGCGGCGAGGCGGGAGGCCTGGACGGCGAGGGGCTCCCACACCTCGTAGAGGTGCCGTACGTCGTCGCGGTCCAGGCGGCGGACGCGGACGCCGCTGTGGGGGAGGAGTTCGAGGAGGCCCTCCGCGACGAGGGCGCGCATGGCCTCGCGGACGGGGACGCGGGACATGTTCAGTTCCTCGGCGATCTCGCGTTCGACGAGGCGGCTGCCGGGCGGGTAGGCGCGGGTGACGATCCGCTCGCGGATGGCGGCGCGGGCGGTGGCGCTGAGGGGGGTGCGGGGGGTGTCGCCCGTCGTGCGGTCTGCGTTTGCCACCTGCGCGTCTCCTCCGTGCGTCGACCCCGCCGACAATACGCGGCACCTCCACGCGGGGGGCTCCGCCCCCACGCCCCCGTCCGGGGCTCCGCCCCGGGTACCGGCCTCCGGCCGGTGGCCTCAGACGCCGGCCGGGCTAGGGATTTTTGTCGGCTCGCGCCGAGGTCCGTGCCGCTCGGCGGCGACGTCGCCCCCCGCCCACCCCACCCCGCCGTGCCCGGCGCAGCGGCGTTCGCCCCGTTGCTCACCGCACGCACCCGGTTCCTTCACGAGGTCTTCGAGAACTCTCCGGGAACCCTCCCGACCGGACCGGAGGGCCGCATCGTAGGCCGTGCAAGGCACTTGACGGTCGCGGTCGACTGGGTATGGTCTAGGCCAACGGCGGGCGCCGGAAGGGGCGTTGCCGCGTTAGCGGGAGCAACCCGGGGGCGCGCCGCCGCGCATGCACATGTCTCACCCCCCACTACGAGAGGCCCCCCACGGCCTGTCGTGAAGGAGAACCATGCACGCGAAGAGGAAGACCGCGATCGCCCTCGGCACGGCCATCGCCCCGGTGTTGGCGATAGCCCTGCCCGCGGGTCCTGCGAACGCGCACGGGTACGTGAACACCCCGCCGAGCCGCCAGGCGCAGTGCGCCGCCGGCACGGTGAGCTGCGGGTCGATCACGTACGAGCCGCAGAGCGTGGAGGGACCGAAGGGACTGACGAGCTGCAGCGGCGGGAACGCCGGGTACGCGGAGCTGGACGACGACGCGAAGGGCTGGGCGGTGACGCCGGTTCCGAAGAACGCCGAGTTCCAGTGGAAGCTGACGGCTCGTCACTCCACGAGCACGTGGCAGTACTTCGTGAGCGGCCAGAAGATCGCGGAGTTCGACGACAACGGCGCCCAGCCGGGCGCGACGGTCACCCACCAGGTGGACTTCGGGAGCCTGTCGGGCAAGCAGAAGGTGCTCGCGGTGTGGAACGTGGCGGACACCACGAACGCGTTCTACGCGTGCATCGACGTGAACGTCGGCGGCTGACGCGCCGTACCACTCCCCCGTACCCCCCCACACCCAGGAGTGATCATCTTGCGCCACCGCATCAGCGCCGTCCTCGCGGCGACCGCGACCGCGACCGCCGCGGCCGTCGTCGGCACCCTGACGCTCGCGCCCACCGCCTCCGCGGAGAAGGCGGACCGGACGAAGGCCGCGGCCGAATTCGTCGTCAGCGAGGCCCAGTTCGACCAGATGTTCCCGACCAGGAGCGGCTTCTACACCTACGGCGGCCTGACCGCCGCGCTCTCGGCGTACCCCGGTTTCACCGGCACCGGCAGCGACACGGTCCGCAGGCAGGAGGCGGCCGCGTTCCTGGCGAACGTGAGCCACGAGACCGGTGGGCTGGTCCACGTCGTGGAGCAGAACACCGCCAACTACCCGCACTACTGCGACACGTCGCAGCCGTACGGCTGCCCGGCGGGCAACGCGAAGTACTACGGCCGCGGGCCGGTCCAGCTGAGCTGGAACTTCAACTACAAGGCCGCGGGCGACGCCCTCGGCATCGACCTGCTGAACAACCCCGACCTCGTCCAGAACGACTCCGCCGTGGCCTGGAAGACCGGCCTCTGGTACTGGAACACCCAGTCCGGGCCCGGCACGATGACCCCGCACGACGCGATGGTCGACCAGCGCGGCTTCGGCGAGACCATCCGCTCGATCAACGGCAGCATCGAGTGCAACGGCGGCAACCCCGCGCAGGTCCAGAGCCGCGTCGACACCTACCAGCGCTTCACCCGGCTCCTCGGCGTCGAACCGGGCTCGAACCTGAGCTGCTGAGAGGCGGACCCCGCAGCCGCGGGGGCGGACCCGCGACGGCGGTCCGCCCCCGCGCGGTCATGTGCCGAGCACCCGCGCGCACACCTCGTCCACGTGCGGGGCGAGGAAGGCCTCGTCCAGAGGCTGGTGGCTGATCAGGTAGCGGTAGAAGAGCGGGCCCAGCAGCCGGTCGGCGACCTCCTCCGGACCGCCGCGCACTGTCTCGCCCCGCGCGGCGGCGCGCTCCAGCAGGGTGCCGACGTCCCGCACGTACCCGGTCCGGAAGGTGGCGATCACCGCGCGCCGGTCCGGGTCGTCGACGGCGGAGGCGGCCAGTGTGGCCGCCGCGCGCCCCCAGACGTCGGTGAGGCCGCGGGCGAAGACGCGGGTGTAGTGGCGCAGTTCGTCGCACAGCCCGGCTCCGGCGCCCTCGGGTCTGCCGGCCTCGGGGAGCGCGATGAAGGAGAACGCGTCCCGCAGGATCTCGTCCTTGGTGTCCCAGTGCCGGTAGAGGGTGCTGCGGGCGACGCCGGAGCGAGCGCTGATGTCGTCGATGGTGACCTCGCCGAAGCCCAGTTCGAGGAGCAGGTCGTTGGCCGCGGCGAGGACCTTGCTCCGGGTGCGTTCGAGGCGCGGGTCTGTGCGGGGACGCATACCGCGACCCTATGCTCGACTTTCAGAACTGATCAGTTCTGTTACGGTGGAGTCATGGCGACAAAACGGACATCTGCCGAACGGTTCGACCCGCTCTCGCCCACCTTCCCCGCCGAGCGGTTCTCCCTTCTGGACGAGCTGGGGGCCCAGGCGCCGGCGGTGCACCTGCCCGCGATCGGCGCCTGGGCCGTGACCCGGTACGCCGACGTGCGGACCGTGCTCGACGACCCGGAGACGTTCCCCTCGGCCGGGGAGCACACCCGCCGCGCCTACCTCCCGCCGGCGGCGCTGGCCGTCTACCCGCTGGACGCGCCCCTCTTCCGGTACGCGCTCGTCGACGTCGACCGGCCGCTCCAGGCCCGGCTGCGCGGCGCGCTGGCCAAGGCGTTCACGCCGCAGCAGGCGCGCGCACTGGAGCCCGTACTGGCCGAGGACATCGACCGGCTCCTCACCGAAGCCCTCGGCACCGGAGCTCCCGAACCCGGAGCACCCCGCACGGGAGGCCCCGCGGACGGCGAAGTCGTCGACCTGGCGGCCGAGTTCACCCGTACGATGCCCATCCGCACCATCTGCCGGGTCTTCGGACTGCCGCTGTCGATGTCGGACCGGCTGCGGGAGTGGGCCGCCGCGTTCGTCGCGATCAACACCCCGGGCCTCCCCGTCGCCCACCACGTCCGGGCGGCCGAGTCGTTCGCCGACCTCGACGCGTACGTCGGCGGCCTGCTCGACGGCGGCCCCGACGCGCTCGGCGACGGGCTCGTCCGTGACCTCGTGCTCGGCCGGGAACGGGGCGAACACGACCTGACCCGGGCGGAGTTGACGGGCAACATCGGCAACGTGATGTTCGCCGGCCACGAGACCACGGCGAGCACGCTGACCAACGTCCTCGCGCGGCTACTGCGGGAGCGGCGGCTGTGGGCCGGACTCGGGGCCGGCCGGCTCGAACCGGCCGACCTGATCGAGGAGTTGCTGCGGGTGGAGACGTCCGTCATCGGGCTGCACCGCTCGACCCGCCGCCCCACCCGGCTCGGCGGCACCCTGATCCCCGCCGACGCGCTGCTGTGGGTCGCGTTCGCCGCCGCCAACCGCGACCCCGAGGTGTTCCCCGACCCGGACCGGGTCGACCCGGGCCGCGTCCACACCCGCCGCCCGCTGACGTTCGGCCACGGCGTCCACGTCTGCCTGGGCGCCGCCCTCGCCCGGACCCAGCTTCGCCTGACCCTCGCGGACCTCCCCCGCCGCCACCCCGACCTGCGACTCGCCGGCGAGACCCCCGAGATCCCCTTCCACCTCATCCGCAGCCGCCCCGCCCTCCCCGTCACCCTCGGCGGCGGCCGGCGAGGGCGGACGGGCCGCGTCGAAGGCGTCAGTGGAAGGTGATGTACCCGTTGTCGTCGCGGTCGTTGCCGGACTTGGTGTACGCGTGGGTGTCCGCGGGGCTGCCCGAGGGCTTGACCAGGTAGATGGTGTCGCGGTCGTTGTTCCACAGGAAGTTGCAGTTGTCGCGGTAGACGACGTTGGCGCCGTCGGAGTCGTTGCCGTTGCCGCCGCGCAGCTTCACGTGGTCGCCGGGCTGCAGGTAGTGGTTCGCGGTGAAGGTGAAGCGGTTGCCGGCGGCGTCGCGGACGACGTAGCCGCGCAGGTTGACCGTGGCGGTGCGGGAGAAGTTGCGGATGTTCAGGTACTCCTCGCTGGTGTTGCCCGAGGAGCAGCTGTTGCGGTCGGTGCCGGGGGCGTCGTACTGGACGCCCTTGACCTTCAGGGCGGAGGTGTACTCGGCCGCCTGGGCCGGGCCGGCGGTCAGGACGGCGAGCGAGCCGGCCGCGACGACGGCGGCAAGGACGGTGCGGTGGGCGCGGGTGCGCATGGTGAGGTCCCCCCTCGGGAGTGCTGTGGAGCTCGGACGTGCGACGAGCTGATTGAAAGATAAACCTGGGACGGGTGAGGCGGACGGGGACCCGGCGCGCTTGTGACAGACCTGTCACACGGGGTGTCGCCGCACAGGTCACGCACCCGCCGTCACCGGTACGGACGCGCTCACCACCACCCTTCGCGACGGCTCGTGTAGGGATGCAGTGATGTGATTATTCCGACAAAAGGGAAGTCGGTTCCACGATGAATCGCACGCTGTACGGGGTCGCGGCCGTCACCACCGCGCTGCTCGCCGGGGCCACCGCCTGCTCCGAGCCGCCGAAGGCCTCGCTGTCCGCGCCGCCCGCGGCGAAGACGTCGGCGACGCCGAGCCCCGCGCCGAAGGAGCGCGGCTTCACGCTGGTCGCCTCGGGGGACGTGCTGCCGCACGCGTCGATCATCCGGCAGGCGAAGGCGGACGCGGGCGGTGCGGGGCACGACTTCCGGCCGATGCTGGCGGGCGCGCGCCCGGTCGTGGAGAAGGCCGACCTGGCGATCTGCCACATGGAGACGGTGTACGGCCCGAAGGAGGGCCCGTTCAGCGGCTACCCGTCGTTCGTGTCCCCGCCCGAGGTCGCCGCGGCGCTGCGGGCGACCGGGTACGACTCCTGCTCCACCGCCTCCAACCACACCCTGGACGCGGGCGCGGCCGGCATCCGCCGCACCCTCGGCGCGCTCGACGCGGCCGGCATCGCGCACGCCGGCTCGGCCCGTACGGCGGCGGAGTCGAGGACACCCGCGTGGCTGAAGGCCGGCACGGCGAAGGTGGCGCAGCTCGCGTACACCTACGGCACCAACGGCTACCCGACCCCGCCCGGCCAGCCGTGGGCGGTCAACCAGACCGACCGGCGCAAGGTGATCGCCGACGCGAAGGCGGCGCGCAAGGCGGGCGCGGACGTCGTCGTCGTGTCCCTGCACTGGGGCTCGGAGTGGCAGGACGCCCCCGACGACGTCCAGCTGCGGCTCGGCCGCGCGCTGACCGCGTCGACGACGGGCGGCCGCCCCGACATCGACCTCATCCTCGGCACCCACGCCCACGTCCCGCAGGCGTACGAGAAGGTCAACGGGACCTGGATCGTCTACGGGATGGGCGACCAGGTGGCCGGGCTGATGATCAACTACAGCGGCGCGCACGACATGCGCGGCAACCAGAGCAGCATCGGCCGCTTCACCTTCGCGCCGCCGAAGGCGCCGGGGCGGCGGTGGGAGGTGGCGAAGGCGGAGTTCCTGCCGCAGTTCTTCGACCCCGGCACCAACCGGGCGAACGACCTCACCGCGGAGGGGGCGGGCCACGGTGACGTCCGCGACCGCATCAGCAAGGTCGTCCTGAGCCGCGGGGCGGCGGACGACGGGCTGGTCATGGGCCGCTGACCTGCCCTGAGGTGCGGCCGGAGCCCGACGGGGCGCCCGGCCGCCGTTCACCTTCCGTACATTGCGCCGCAAACGGGCGGTTACCGGGAGCCGGAGTTGCGGGCGAGGCGGGGTCGCGTGATGGGATCACTCGATGCGACCCCCCACACGCATAGCGCACCGCACCGCCAACCCGTACGAAGAGCTCGCTCAACTGGCCGACCCGGAAACGGAGTTCGCCGACCCCGCGGCGAACTCGCGCTGGTCGGCCCGCCGTCGGGACGATCGCGACGAACCCGACACCTGGTCGCCGCCGAACCACCGCGCCCGCGGCCGCAGCAGCCTCACCGGCCTCTCGCGGGCCGCGAAGACGGTGCTCCTGTGCGCGCTGGTCGCCGCGCTGCTCCTGGTCGGCGACCGGTTCGCCGTGCTCTACGCGCAGAACGCGGCGGCGGAGAAGATCCGGTCGTCGCTGCACCTGGCGACCGAGCCGCAGGTGGACATCCACGGCTTCCCGTTCCTCACCCAGGTGCTCGACGAGCGGATCGACCGGGTCGACGTCGCCGTCCCCGACGTCTCCGCGAACCGGGTCTCGCTGGCCGAGGTCCGCGCGACCGCCCGCGACGTGCGGATCGTCGGCGACCTGCCGTCCTCGGTGAAGGGGGCGGTCGTCGGGTCCGTGGACGGCGACGTGCTGCTGTCGTTCGACGACCTCAACCGGGAGCTGGGCGCGTCGCAGGTCCGCTTCACCGAGAACGGTCGCGGCTCGGTGGACGTCGCCGGGGCGCTGCCGGTGGCCGGGCACGAGGTGCGGGTGCGGGCCGAGGCGCACGTCCGGCGCGACGGCGACCGGGCCGTCTCCACCACCCTCGACCACATGGAGCTCGACGTCCCCGGCATCGCCGTGTACCGGCCCGGCAAGGACCGCGCCCACTCCGGGCTGCGCCTCCACCCCGAGGCGGCGCGGGCGCTGGCGCGCGAGCAGGAGAAGGTGCGGGCGCTCCTCGAGGTGCCGGCGGTGGTGAAGCGGCTCGGGCTGCCGGAGCGGCGGGTGCGGCAGGCGTTGCGGAGCGAGGAGCAGATGCACGAGCTGACCGGTGCGCCGCGGTTCGCCGACGGTCTGATGAAGGCGAACCTCATCGATGTCGTCGCCGACCATCCGTGGCTTCTGAAGAAGGCGGGCATCGACCCCGGCATGGTCGCCGCGTTGCTCGCGCTGCGGCCGCCGGAGCTCTCCGAGCGGCTGTCGCTGTCCTTCTCGCTGCCGAAGGATCCTGACCGGTTGAAGCTGCGCCACGTCACCGTCGAACGCGACGGTATCCGCGCGGACCTCGCCGGCTCGGGCCTACGACTCGGCTGAGACCCGCCGCACCGGCCATGCGCGGCTCCATCGCGGTCCCCCGGCCGGCGGCATCACACGCCGGCCGGGCCGCATGCCTGGCCGGGCAGGCTGGTGCGGCTCGGTCCCGCCGGCGACGCGCGGTCGACCCGGCATCGACGGGACCTCCTGCCCGTCGTCTACCACGCGCGAAGGGGACGCGGCATCAGCCGTCGGACACCCGCTCACCCGGAGTCGCGCGGCGGGGGGTCGCGATGCCCGCCGCGCGGCCCGGGCGGAGGGTCCAGGGGACCGGCGCGGTGTTGGTGAGCCAGCCCTCGGCGAGGAGCTGAGCGATGACGAGCCCGCGCAGAGGGCGGCCCTTCAACCGCCAACCCGCCGCCTCGCAGAACTGCTTGACCGACGGCCCGTGCCCGTGCTCCGCGCGGAACGCCGCCGCGGTGCGCGCGGCGTGCGGACCGGGCGCGGGGTTCTCCTGCCGCCAGGCCTCGTAGGCGAGCCGCTGCTTCGTCGAGGCCTGCTCGGGGAGCATGACGCCGAGGAACGCCTCCGAGACCCGCGCGAGCGGCATCGCGCACAACGTGCACCCCTCGACCGCCTCGACGTGCCGCCGCAGCGCGGGGCTGACGCCCGCCTTCCACTCCTCGTAGCTCGGCCCGGCGGGCCGCGGGGCCGCCTCCGCGGCGCGCAGCTCCTCCGGCGTGGGGACCCGCCCCGACAGATGCCGTACGACCGGCTGGAGGACGTAGGAGCCGTCCGCCGACTCCGCCACGAACCCCTTCGCGACCAGCTCCGGCAGCGCGGCCAGGCAGTGCGCGGGCAGCTCCGGCGGGAGCGAGCACCGCAGGTCGGACCGGGAGTGCGCCGCGACGAACAGCGCGGCGAGCCGCGCGGCGACCGACGCCTTCCGCACCGGCTTCGCGGTGAGCGTCCGCACCGACCAGCCGGACGCGCGCGACCGCGCCTCCTTGCCGAACCGCAGCGGACGGTCCTCGCGCCCCGGCTCCAGCTCCGGCACCTCGACGGGCACCGGCGTCTCCGGCGCGGCCGTGCGCAGTGTGTCCACGTTCCGCCAGCCGAGCCCGGCGAGCGCGTCGAGCGCGGCGGGGACGTCGTCCAGGCGGAGCATGCGCAGGTCCTGACCGGAGACGTTGCCGACGCCGGCCCGCGCCGCGCGGATGCCGACGGTCAGCGCGAGCAGTTGGGCGTCGGGCGACTCCAGGGGCAGCGCGGCGACCCAGCTCAGCAGCTGTCGGGCGGCCCCGCCCTGCGACGGGGTCATCAGGAACGGCGGCGGCGCGACGGCCGGAGCGGCGGCGGTGGCAGGCATACCCTGCTCAACGCCCGTGCGCCGGGGAAGTCACCCCGCCCGACACACCCGGCCCCGGCCGGTGAGACGGCCGTACCGTCCCCTGGACACCTTCACGTCGGAGACGAGGCGGTGTTCCTCGGGACGGGGGTGGTGGTGCTGAGCGGGGGGGGGCGGGGAGGGTCGTTCTCGACGTTCCCGTCGGGTCGCCGCGGGACGGGGTGGCGAGTCGGCTTCGTGGCTCCGCCACGGGTACCGGGCTCCGCCCGGCGGCCTCAAACGCCGGCCGGGCTATGGATGTCAGGCCTCCGCACGCAGAACGGGCTCAGGTCTTCGGGCCACCACACGCCCGGTGCGCTCAGGCTTTCGGGTCACCGCACGCCCGCCGGGCCGAGGATTCCCCTCTTCTCACAGCCGGATGTCCCCGTGCACCGGGATCACCGTGTGGAAGCCCCAGCGCGTGCTGTACCGCGTCGCGAAGCGGTAGCGCTCGCCGACGTGGAGGAGTTCGTCCCCCTCGGGCAGGTCGACGGCGCGGCCGTCCGCGTCGAGGCCGCCCTGCTGGTTGACCACGATGACGCCCGTCAGGGAACCCTTGAGGGTGTGCTCGACGCGGACGTCGTACTGGGACTCGATGCCGATGCCGCGGTCGGACTGGCCGCGGCGGGCGGTGACGCGGCCGACGAAGAGGTCGTCGGCGGTGCGGGTGAGGGCCGCGGGGTCGGAGAGATCGACGGGGAAGGTGAGGGCGACGCGGGAGGGGGGCTCGGGCGGGGCGGGGGCGCACCCGGCGAGCAGGCCGAGCAGGAGCGCGCCGCACACGTGCCCGCGACGCAGGGCGGACGAGCGGCGCGCAGCGGACACCCGGCCACCACCGTCGGCGGACACCCGACCACCGCGCGCGGTGAAGACCCGGCGCACCGCCGTCAGCCCCAGAGGCGGTGGTAGGCGGCGCGGTCGGTGCGGGTGGGACGGCCGCCGCCGATGTCGACGCGCATGCGGGCGGCCATGAGGGAGCCGGCGCCCAGGTGGCCGATGCCGAGCGCGTGGCCCAGCTCGTGCGCGGCGGTCATGCGGCGCCAGCCGCGGGTGCCGAAGGGCTTGCCGTCACCGAGGAGCGCGGTGTTCATGATGACGGAGTCGGGGCCCGGACCGCCGCGCCAGAGCCCGACCCAGGCGACGTCGGGACGCGACTCGTCGCGCCACTCGAGGTCGGGGTCGACGAGCGCGGGCGCCGCGCCGATCCGCACCCGGTCGAGGCCGCTCTCGGAGTCGTACCAGACGTCGGCCGCCCACTCCCGCGCGTCGTCGAACTGCGTCGCGTCCGACCAGCGGATCTCGCCGTCCCGCACGGAGGAGTCCGCGTGGGCGGGTGCCGCGGCCGCGCAGACGGTGAGCGCCGCCGTGCCGAGGACCGCGCCCCAGCGGTGTCGTCGGTGCCTCACGCGCAGTCCCTCCGGGAAGGTGTCGATCACCCTCGGCGAGCATGTGACGACCTCGGGTGACGATCGGATCTGAACCGTAACAAGCCGCCCGCCCGCTCGCGCGATGACCGGGCCCGGCGCCGTACGCCTTCCGCCGCGGTGATCGGCCCGTGCCCGCGCACGCCTCCGCCGGGTACCCGGCGACCGGTCCCGGCGTCAGCGCGCCGCAGACGGCGGCGCGGTCGCGATCCCGTCGATCGTCGCCGACCACCGCGCCTCCGCGGGCATCGACGTCGAGCAGGACCAGGACGACCTCGACGCCGGCTCGCAGCCGGCCATGCCCGTGGCCGTCCTCCAGCATGACTGGGGCGCGCAGCTCGGCTGCGACGCCGCGGCGGTGTGGCGCGCTTGGGCCCCGGACCTCGACCTCCGCCTCACCGCCCGCGCGGCCGCGGGGCACTTCATGGCCGAGGAGGCGCCCGACGAGGTCACCGCGGCGATTCGGGACCTGCTGACCCGCTGACGGGGTGTGCGGCCCGGCCAGGGAGGCGGGCCCGCCCGTCCGGTCGGGTGCGGGCCCCGGCCGGGACGACCGCGTGCCGACGCCGGGTGCGTCAGGCGGGTTCCAGGTCGGCCCGGGCCGGGCGGAGGCCGGTCGCGGCGAGGGCGTCCCGCACCTCCCGGACGACGCGGGCCGCGTCGTCCGGGTTGTTCACGACGTCGGTGCGGTTCATGTCGATGAGGAGGACGTCGCTGGCCGAGTAGTGGAGGTGGACCCAGTCGTCGTAGCCGGACCACAGGGTCCGGTAGTACGCGACGAGGCCCGCGTCCTGCTCGAAGTCGCGGCCCCGGAGCCCGATGCGGTGCAGGACCGTCTCGAAGTCGGCGCGGAGGTAGACCATGAGGTCGGGCGCCTTGCGGTACGGCAGGCCGTCGATCTCGCGCATCATCTCCTCGAGCAGCCCCTCGTACACCCGCATCTCCAGGCTGCTGATGCGGCCGAGGTCGTGGTTGACCTTGGCGAAGTACCAGTCCTCGTAGATGGAGCGGTCCAGGACGTTGTCGCCCCGCTTGTACGCCTGCTTGATGGCGGCGAACCGCGTCTGCAGGAAGTAGAGCTGCAGCAGGAACGGGTAGCGCTTCGCCTGGATCTCCTCAGGCGTCGCCGTGTAGAAGAGCGGGAGGATCGGGTTGTCGTCCACGCTCTCGTAGAAGACCTCGCTCCCCAGTTCCCTGGCGAGCAGCTCGGCGACGCTCGTCTTACCGATACCGATCATCCCGCCGACGCAGATCACTGCCATTCCTCACTTCTCCCCCGACCGCCCGCAGCCCGCGGGCCCACGAACAACCGGCTCATCACTGACCCCACCGACACCACATGTGGGCAGGTGATCCTCTCACAACCCCAGATGTAGGGGACGACGGGGGCCGGTGGACACCCCGGCCGGAGAGCCCGGCTCGTCGCCGACACCCCCGGAGGTTCACGACGCCCCGCGCAGGGCCGACCGCCTCCGATGCCCCCCGGCGGGTCGTTCAGGCGAGGCCGCCGTTGGTGAAGAGGGTCTGGCCGTTGACCCAGCGCGCGGAGCCGGCGAGGAAGGCGACGGTCTCGGCGATGTCCTCGGGCCGCCCGAGGCGCTCCAGCGGCACCGCATTGGCGAGGCCGTCGACGGTCTGCCGGTCCTTGCCGTCGAGGAAGAGCGGGGTCGCGGTGGGGCCGGGGGCGACGGTGTTGACGGTGACGTCGCGGCCGCGCAGCTCGCGGGCGAGGACGAGGGTCAGCCCCTCGACGGCGGCCTTGGTCGCCACGTACGGGCCGTACTGCGGGAAGGAGGTACGGGTGACGGAGGTCGAGAACGTGACGATCGCGCCGCCCTCGCGGACCCGGCGCGCGGCCTGCTGCGCGACGACGAACGTGCCGCGCAGGTTGGTCCGCACGATCCGGTCGAACTGCTCCAGGTCGAACTCCGCGACCGGCCCGAGGGCCATGATCCCGGCGGTGTGCACGACGGCGTCGAGCCCGCCGAAGGCCCGCTCGACCTGGTCGAACGCGGCCTCCATGGCGCTCTCGTCGGCCACGTCGCCGCCGACGGCGATCGCACGGCCGCCCGCGCCGGTGATCTCCTCGACCACGGCCCGGGCCTTGGCCTCGTTGCCCGAGTAGTGGACCGCGACGGCGTGCCCGTCGGCGGCCAGCCGCAGGGCGGAGGCCCTGCCGATGCCTCCGGAGCCGCCGGTGACGAGGGTGACGCGGGTGGGGGTCGGGGTGGTCATGAGCTTCTCCTTCTGATGGCGGTCGGGCAGCGGCCGGACGGTCACCCGGCCTGCTGCTGGGCTCGTTCGAGCAGTTCGTCCAGGAGCGCGGCCTCGCCGGGGGTGTAGAGGTCCGACGCCCCCAGGTGGGCGCGCAGGGTGGTCGCCGCGACGGCGGCCGCCCGCGGCGCCGGGGACGCGCCGTCCACCAGCACCGCGCGCAGCGCGGCGTCCCGCGCGGCGGTGGACACCGCCGGGTCCGGGTACGTACCCGGGCGCAAAATCAGCCCGAGGGCGATCCCGCTGTTGGCGGCCATGACGAACCGGGCCGCGTCGGCCGGCGCCATCCGCAGCCTCCCCTGCGCGGCGAGGCGTTCCAGGATCCCGGTCAGCAGCCCCATCGCCTCCGCGGCGGCCGCGGGGGGCGTGCTCAGCGTGCTGCCGAACACCAGGCGGTAGGCGTGGGGGTGGGACAGCGCGAACGCGGTGTGGTTGTCCCACCCCCGCCGCAGGTCGTCGACGGGGTCCGCCGAATGCCGCGCGGCGCGCTTCATGGCCAGGTACTCGTCCCACACCTCGTCGACCACGGCGGACAGCAGCCCGTCCTTGTCCCCGAACAGCCGGTACAGCACCGGCTGCCCGACCCCCGCGGCCTCGCACACCGCCCGCGTCGACACGTCCCCGTTCGGCGACGCGGCGAGCAGCTCGGCGGCCCGGGCGAGAATCACTGCTTTCGTGTCCACGTATCGACGATAACAAGCCGTTCGTATCGATGCAACCCGTTAACTGTTATCGTCGATACGCGCGCCCCTCGTGGCCGGGCAGGACCCCTCACCCCGCGCCGGCGCTCACGCGGGGCCGTCCTGCCGGACCGGGACGTCGCCCGCGCTGCAGAAGGAGCCGGGGGTGTGGACGCCGTGGACGACGCGGAGTTCGGTCGCGGTGTCGCCGGAGGTGCGGGGGCGCAGGTCGGGGTCGGCGTTCCAGCGGAAGGCGTCGGCGCCGGGGCGGGCGGCGCGGTGGTGGTCGAGGGCGAGGGGCAGCAGCCGGAGGCGGGCGTCGACGAAGTCGCGGTCCCAGGGGCCCTCGGCGAGGATCTGCTCGGCGGCGCGGAACTCGTAGTAGACCGTCCGGCGCAGCCGGTTGCCGACGACCGGCTCGGAGCCGTGGACCAGCATCACGTCGTGGACGAGCACGTCGCCCGGCTCCATCTCGACGACGACCGCGCCGGGCACGTCCCACCCGTGGGCGTCGGCGAGCGCGCACACGTCCGTCGCACCCCGCTGGGACCCGGGGACGACCCGCAGCGCGCCCTCGCCGTCGCGCGAGGCGTCGAGGTAGACGTCGATGTTGAAGATCCGGTGGTTGCGCGGGTGCACGGCGTCCTGGTGCCAGGGGATGGGGGCTCCGTCGCCCTCGTCCTTGAAGACCAGCGACTCGTACGTGGGCACGAAGTTGCGCCCGGCCAGGCTCTCCGCGATGCCGAGGAGCTCGGGCGCGCCGAGCAGTTCGAGGGAGGCCGGCTCGCCCTTGCCGTGCAGGTAGTTGACGCGGAACAGCCGCCGGCCGCCGGGGCGTTCGGCGAACTCGTAGTCCACCGCCGCGGACGGGTCCCCGGCCGACCGGCGGCCCGCGGCCGTCCAGCGCTCGGACGCCGACGCGAGGCGCTCGACGAGATCGCGCGGGATGCGGTCGCGCAGGACGAGGTACCCCTGCGCGTCGAACGAGGCGATCTCCTCGTCGCTCAGGGCCCACGGGGACGGGGCGGGACGCGTGGCGGTGTCGGTCATCGGGGCTCCTGGGGTCGGATCGGCCCGGGAAGGGGTCGACAGCGGTGGATCCGGGTGGCACAGTTCCCGGCGCCTCCATGGAATCCCACCCGCGGCGGCCGTCTCCTCCCCCATCCACCTCCGACCTTCCCGGATCCTCAGATGCCCGCACCCACCTCCCCGGCGACGGACGACGCCTTCGGCCTGGCCTGCTGGCAGGGCCGCCCCGCGCTGATGGACCATCCGCACCGCCACGACGACATCGAGGTCAACCTCGCCGCCGACGACGAGCTGACGTACCTCTTCGGGGGCCGCGTCGTGACGCTGGGGCCGGGCGAGATGGCCGCCTTCTGGGCGGCCGTCCCCCACCAGCTGGTCGCGGCGGGCGGCTCGGGACCGGTGCACTGGCTCACCGTGCCGCTCTCCGTCTTCCTGGGCTGGCGCACCCCGGGCCTGGCCGTACGGCGCCTGCTCGCCGGGGAGCCGGTGGTCGCCCCGGCCCCCGCCGACCCGCGCGAACGCGACGCGGACGTCCTGCTGCTCCGGCGCTGGGCGGCCGACCTGGCCGCGGACGACGAGGCGCGCGGCATCGCCGTCCTGGAGATCGAGGCGCGGCTGCGCCGGCTGGTGCGGGCGGCGGACGCACGCCGGGCCGGACCCGGCGCGGAGGCCGACGACGGCGTCGGCACCGAGCCGCACGACCGGACCGCCGTCGCCCACGCCGCCCGCATGGTCCGCTTCGTCGCCCTGCACTTCCGGCAGCCGCTCACCGCCGACCGCATCGCCGCGGCGGTCCCCCTGCACCCGCACTACGCGATGACCCTCTTCCGCGAGGTCGTCGGCACCACCCTCACCTCCTACGTCACCCAGTGCCGGGTGGCGGAGGCGCAACGGCTCCTGGTGACGACCGACCTGCCGGTCACCGAGATCGGCACGGTGGCCGGCTTCGGCTCGCAGACCCGCTTCTACACCTGCTTCACCGCCGCCTGCGGCCGCCCTCCGGGCGGCTACCGCGCCCTCCACCGCGACCGCTACCGCACCCTGCACCCGGAGCCGCGGGGCCCGGGCGCGGGCCGGCGGGGGCGGGCGGGGCCCGGCTAGGGGGTGTCCGGCGGATCTTGCCCTGGGTCGCGGGGTCTGGCACGCCGATCTGCGGCGTTGTCGTCGGTCGCCGACGCTCCGCGTCGCTTCCCTCCTCCGCCTTGCACCTCGACGCACCAGACCCCGCTCGGCCCGACGCAGGTGGCGAGGCGAACTCCAGCCGGGCCAGATCCGCCGGACACCCCCTAGAGCAGGGCGTCGAACGCCGCGGGCAGGCGTTTCCAGGACTCGCGGCCCGCGGCGTACTCGGCGTCGGTGAGCAGGCAGGAGTCGAGGAGGCGGACGAGGCCCTCGCGGTCGAGGCCGGGGGAGGTGAAGACGAGGTGCTGGCAGCGGTCGCCGTGCTCCGGGTGCCAGTCGAGCGCGACGGCCGCGCGGCGCACCGGCGGGACCAGTTCCCAGGCCGCGTCCGGCAGCGAGGCGAGCCACGGGCCGGTGCTCTCCACGCACAGCGCGCCGCCGGCGGCGTCCCAGGCGAGCAGGGCGTCGGGGCGGTCGGCGAGCCAGAACCGGCCCCGGCTGCGCGCGGCCGCGCAGCACAGGTCCTCCAGCGCGGCGTGCAGCCGCTCGGGGTGGAAGGGCCGGTAGCGGCGCCAGACGAGGGTGGCGACGCCGGCGGCGTCGGCGTCCTGCGGCAGCAGCGCGCACGCCGGGTGCTGGGCGGCGGCGGCCGCCTCGACGTCGAACCCGGCGAACGCGAGTGCGGCGAGCGCGCCCGAGCCGGCCGCCACCTGGCGGGCCGTCGGGTGGAGTTGGGCGAGCAGCGCCCGGTCCTCGTCGTCCGCGTCCGCGCCGTCGACGAGCGCGAGGACGGGTGCGTACTCCAACTGCCGGGCCCAGGTGTCGCCGACGGTGCGCCGGTCGGTGGGCGCGGCCGCGAGCCCGGCCTCGGCGAGGTCGTCGCCGTCGGCGAGGTACGGCAGCACGAGCGCGGGGTCGACGGCGGTGACCACGTTGGTGAGGACGAACTCCTCTCCCCCGTGCGCCGCGATCACCTCCGCCATCGCCCTCGGCTCGACGGAGTCCCACAACTCGACCACGGCCAGCCGGTGTCGGCCTCCGCTTGCGAGCCGGTCCAGTTCGGGGACGAGGTCCTCGCGCAGGGCGCAGCAGGCGCAGTCGTTCACCAACGGGGCGTCAGCGGAGCCCAGTTCGCCGGCCGCGTCGCGGACCAGCCGGCGTACGGTCCCGGCCGCCGCCCCGCTCAGGTCGTGGTGCAGGGCGACGCTCCCGGGGACGGCCCGCAGGAGCCGGTCGACGACCTCCCGGCGGGCGTCGGCGTGCAGCCCGGCGACGAGGACGACGGGCAGGCGCGCGTCCCGCCCCATCACCGGGCCCCGTAGCGGCGCTCGAAGCGTTCGACGCGGCCCGCGGTGTCCAGGACGCGGGCGGTGCCGGTGTAGAAGGGGTGGCTCACCGAGGAGATCTCGACGTCGACGACGGGGTAGGTGTTGCCGTCCTCCCACTCGATCGTCTTCTCGCTGGTCATCGTCGAGCGGGTGAGGAAGGCGTGGTCGGAGGCGCTGTCGCGGAAGACGACGGGGCCGTAGGCGGGGTGGATGCCGGACTTCATGGCGGGCCTTTCTGTCGGGGGTCGGTTCGGGAGCGTGCCGGCCGGGTCAGCGCTCCTCGCGGAAGTCGACGTGCCGGCGGACGACCGGGTCGAACTTGCGGAGCACCAGCCGGTCGGGGTCGTTGCGCCGGTTCTTGCGGGTGACGTAGGTGAAGCCGGTCCCCGCCGTGGAGCGCAGCTTGATGATCGGGCGCTGTTCGTTGCGTGCCATGCGGGCTAGTATATGCAAATGATTTCCATTACCGACAAGCCGGTGGTGGAGCGACCGGAAGGCAGGCCACACCCATGTCCGCCCACTGCCAACTGACCGGCGCCCGGCCGGGCTTCGGCAACACGATCT
The DNA here is from genome assembly GCF_042728285.1 of Streptomyces sp. NPDC060194. Classification (NCBI taxonomy): domain Bacteria; kingdom Bacillati; phylum Actinomycetota; class Actinomycetes; order Kitasatosporales; family Streptomycetaceae; genus Streptomyces; species Streptomyces sp. NPDC060194. The sequence continues at coordinate 33,086 of NZ_JBHWZH010000016.1, forward strand.
CCCACTCGCACCGGCGCACCTCCCGCCGTTTCGACCCGAACATCCAGTCCAAGCGCTACTGGCTCCCCAGCGAGGGCCGCACCGTCCGCCTCACCCTCAGCGCCAAGGGGATCAGGACGATCGACGTCATCGGCGTCGAGGCCGCCGTGGCGCGCATCCGCGCCCGAGGAGGGAAGGTCTGATGGCCAAGAAGAGCAGGATCGCGAAGAACGAGCAGCGCAAGGCGACCGTCGAGCGGTACGCCGCACGGCGCGCCGAGCTCAAGGAGACCGTCCGCCGCCCCTCCACCCCGCCCACCGAACGCGCGACCGCTCAGGCCGAGTTGCGCCGCCAGCCCCGCGACGCGAGCCCCACCCGCATCCGCAACCGCGACTCCGTCGACGGACGCCCCCGCGGCTACCTGCGCGCCTTCGGCCTCTCCCGCGTCAACCTCCGCCGGCACGCCCACGCCGGCCACCTTCCGGGCGTGACCAAGTCCTCCTGGTGACACACCCCCGCAACCCGCCCCACGGGAGCGGCACACACAAGTACCGCCCGCCGAGGGCGGGTTGCACCAACGGCCGGAGGGCCGGTCCCCCGAGCACCATCCGCGTGCAGCCCCCCGCGACGCCACGGCACACTGCGTTGACGCGGACCGGCGGCGGGGAGCGCGCCCGGGGCGTCCGCACCGCTGGGCGGGTGCTCCGCGCTGCCCGGGTGTACCCCGGAGCCCTGCACACCTGACGGCGGGTCCGGTAAGGGGCTCGCGCGCGGCGACCTGCCCTCGCCCGTTCGGGTGAAGGCAGGCCGGGGCGGTCGGGGCAGGTGGGGCCGCCGCGTGCTCCGTACCGCGTCGTGCGCGGGCGTCCGGCTGCAGAGGCGGGGTGGCAGGGCTGGGGTCAGTATGGCCGGAGGGCAGGTCACGCACGGGGTCTGCCGGTCAGCGACGGAGAGGACGCGATGTCATCCGCGAACGACGTGGTGCCCGATCCCGGGGTGCCGTGCTGGGTGAACCTCATGGTGGACGACCTGCAGGCGGCGGAGGCCTTCTACGGCGCCGTCCTCGGCTGGGAGTTCCGGCCGGGTTCGCTGGGCGAGGGGTTCTCGACCGCGTTCTGCAAGGGCCGACCGGTGGCGGGCATCGGGTCCCGGCGGCCGGGCCTCGCGCCGAAGCCGATCTGGACGCCGGTGTTCGGTGTCGCGGACGCCAACGCGGCGGCCGGCAGCATCCGCGAGCGCGGGGCGACCGTCGCCGTCGGCCCCGCGGCGCTGGGGACCGGGCGGGCGGCGCTCGCCGCGGACCGGGAGGGCGCCACCTTCGGCATCTGGGAGGGCCCGACCCAGGTCTGGCCGCACGGCGAGGACGTCGGGGTCCGCCTCGACCTGCAGGCCTGGGACCTGTTCGAGGCGGCCGTGTTCTACGGCGGCGTGTTCGGCTGGGCCCGCGGCGGCCCCACCGGGGTGGAGGTCAGCTTCCGCGACGACCGCGTCGTCGCCGAGCACGCCGGGCACACCGCGGCGACGCTGCGCGGCGGCGCCGACCCCGCGTCCTCGGCCCTCCAGGAGCGCCCCCGCTGGCTGGTGACCTTCGAGGTCGAGGACATGGAGCGGGCCATGGGCGCCGCCGCGTCCGGAGGCGGCAGCAGGTCCGCCCGGCCCGCCGCCCTCACCGGCTTCGCCCGCACCCTGCGCGACCCCGCCGGATGCCTGTTCAACATCGCCCCCGCGGCGTGACGGGCCGCACCCGCCGCCGGGACGGCGGGCATGCCGCAGCGCGCGGCGCACGGAGGAGCGGGCCGTGGACGTAGCGCTGCAGCAGGCGCTGACCCGGCTGCTCCTGCTGGCCAACGCCGGGGACGCGCTCGGCAGCACCCTCGACCTGGCCAAGGGGCTGCGGCGGCTGGGCCGCAGCCTGGTGCCCGGGCTGGCGGACTGGTGCGCGGTCGACCTCCTGGAGGGCGGGCGGCTGCGGCGGGTGGTCGTGGAGCACCGCGACGCGGACGCGCTCGCACCCGGACTGTACGAGGGGCTCCTGCCGCCGCCGGCGGAGTCGTCCGCCTCGCTCCTCGCCCGCGCGCTGCGGGGCGTCGGCCCGATCCTGGAGACGCCGCCTCCGCCCCGCGGCGAGAACGGCGAGGACCCGCTGCTCGACCGCGAGCAGGAGCTGTACGAACGGTTCGGCGCGGCCTCGGTGGTCGTGGCACCGCTGACGGTGCGGCGCCAGGTGGTGGGTGTGCTGACCCTCGCCCGCGCCACCGACACCGGGGCCCTCGACCAGCACGCCATGCCCCTGGTCGCGGAGCTCGCGCACCGCGTCGCCCTGGCCGTCGACAACGCCTCCCTGCACGCGCAGGTGCAGCGGATGGCCGAACGGATGCAGCGCTCGCTGCTGCCGGTGCTGCCTGACGAGGGGCCGCTGCGGATGGCCGCCCGCTACCAGCCGGCGGTCGCCGCGGCGGAGGTCGGCGGCGACTGGTACGACGCGTTCGTCCTTCCCCGGGGCGCCACCACGCTGATCATCGGCGACCTGGCCGGCCACGACCTGAAGGCCGCGGTCGCGATGGGCGAGGTCCGCAACATGCTGCGCGGCATCGCGTGCGACCGGAAGGAGCCGCCGGGGCGGATCCTCGCCCGGCTGGACGCCGCCCACCACCTCCTGCACCCGCAGCGCACCCTGACCTGCATCTACGCCCTGGTCGAGAAGGCCGCACCGGCCGAGCCCTGGACCCTGCAGTACGCGGTCGCCGGCCACCCGCCGCCCCTCGTCGTCACCCCCGACGGCGACACCCGCTACCTGGAGGGCGGGCGCGGCCCGCTGCTCGGCGTCGCGCCCGACCTCCCGCGCCCCGACGCCACCGCCGCACTCCCCCCGGAGTCCACCGTCGTGCTCTACACCGACGGGCTCATCGAGCGCCGCGGCGAGGAGATCGACCGCGGGGCGACCCGGCTTCGCCAGCACGCCGCCGCGCTCGCCCGCGAGGACCTCGACGTCTTCTGCGACGAGCTCATGAGCGGACTGGCGTCCGGCAGCGCCGACGACGTCGCCCTGATCGCCGTCCGCGTCCCGGCCGAGGACGACCCGCCGGCCACGGCACGCACCTGACGCGGCCGGCGCGGCGGTCCTGCGCCCCGTTCCCGCATCACCGGGGCGGCGCCTGGGCTCGGCGGACGGGGCCTCATGCGCATCGTGCACACCCTCTCCCGGCGGGGGAGGGACACGACCTCCACGACGGAGCTGCCCGGGCTCCTCGGCCGCCCGGCCACCACCCTCGGACGGTGGGCCGCCGGCGACCAGCCCGTCTTCGAGTCCCGCTCATGGACCTGAGCCCGCATCCGAACGCGCACGGGGCGGCGAAGAACAGGCGAGTCCGTCCGCGGCGGCGGACACTCGGAGGAGGCCGGTGCGGGCAGCGGCCCGGTGCCGTCAGGAGAGGATCCCGTGGCTCGCATCGTCGTCGTCAGTCCGCCGTTCGCGTCGCACGCCGTCCCGTTGGCGGCCCTGGCGGCCGCGCTCGGCGCGTCGGGGGCCGAGGTCCACTTCGCGTGCGGGCCGCAGTTCGCCGGCCTCGCGCGGGACGCGGGGGTGGCGTTCGTCCCGCTGACCGTGACGCGCAACGCCAACACCGGGATCGCCGAGGCGACGCGCCAGCCGCCCGAGGAGGCGGCCCGGCTGGCGGAGTTCCTGGCCGCCACCCGCGACGGGGCCGTGCCGACCCTGCTCACCCAGGCCCGGCACCGGCGGGCCGACATGCTCGCCGAGCCCGAGGCCGTCCTGGACGAGCTGCGCGGCCTCGACGCGCGGCTGCGGCCCGACTGGTACGTCACCGACCAGCTGAGCTTCGCCGTCACGCTCGCCCTGCACTGCCTGCGCGTCCCGTACGCGACCTTCTGCCCCGGGCACCCCACGTACCTGCCGGCCGGCCCCGACGCCTACTTCGGGATGCCCTACGACTGGCCCGACGCGCTGCGGCCGGACCCGGCGGACGCGGACCGGCTGCGCGCGGCCGTGCGGGAGAACGACCGGGCGTTCACCGAGGCGTTCGGCGACTTCGCGCGCCGCCACGCGCCGGGCGCGCCCTCCCCCGGTCGCGCCTTCGCGCTCAGCTCACCGCACGCCGTCGTCCACGCCTACCCCGAGCTGCCCTGGCTGCCGACGCCGCCGCCCGGCCCCGTACGGCTCTTCGCCGGCCACATGGTCCCGGCGGACCACGCCCCTCCGGACGCCGACTGGTCGCGGCGGATGGAGCGGCTGCGGCGCCACGCGGACCGGATCGTCCTCGTCGCGTTCGGCACGTTCCTCTCGGCCCGCGACGACGTGCTGCGCACCGCGGTCGCGGGGGCGCTCGACGTTCCCGGCACGGGGGTGGTCGTGGCCGCGGGGTCCCGGGCCGGGGCGCTGGCCGACCTCGCCGGCGACCGGGCGGTGGTCGCGGAGACGGTGCCGCAGCGGGCCCTCCTCGACCGGGCGGACGCCATGGTCCACCACGGCGGGGGCAACTCCTTCACCGAGTGCCTGCGGGCGGGGGTCCCGGCGCTGGTGCTGCCCTTCTCCAGCGACCAGTTCGCCGTCGCACGGGACGCCGAGCGCTCCGGCACGGGGGTCGCGGCCGATCCCAACGCCGTCCGCCCGGCGGACGTGCGGGCCGCGCTGGAGGACCTGCGGGGGCCGGCGGGCGAGGCCGCGAAGCGCGCCTCCTCGGCGGTGCGCACCCGCGGCCCGGCCTGGGCCGCGGAGCACCTGCTCCGGGTCATGGCGGAGAGGGCGCCCCGGCGATGAGCGACGACGACCTGATCACCGCGCGGGCGGCGTTCTACCGCGACGAGCCCGACACGGGGCCGCCGTCCTCGGGGCGACACCCCGCGGGCGGTCTGCTCGCCGGGCTGCTCGCCGCCGAGTACGGGCCCGGCCCGCACGACGGGGACGGTGGGGACGGCCCGCGCGACCGGCCCAGCGGGCACGGCCCGTACGGAGGGGACGGCGGGAACGACCCGCACGACGGACTCGGCGGGAACAGCCCGTACGTCGGGCCCGGCCCGCACGACGGGGACGGCCCGGTCGGAGGCCCCACCCCCGACGACCTCGCCACCGCGTCGCTGCGCAGGGCCGTCCGCCTGGGCCTCGCCCCCGCCCCGTACGACCTCCTCGACCGCGCGCTCGACCGCCCGCACGTCGCCGCGCCGGTCCTTGAGCTGTGGCCGCGGGCGGTGCGGCGGCACGGCCCCGGGCCCGCACGCGACGCGCTGCGCGCGCGTCTCCTCGCCCCGGGCCCGCGGCCCGCGGAGGTCTCCGTCCTGCTCGAACTGGCCGCGGGTTCCGCGCTCCACCCGCTGACCGCCGAGGAGGCGGCCGCCCTCGCCGCCGCCGCGACCGACCGCCGGGAGCGGCACGCCCTGTGGCGCTACCTCCACCTGGTCCCCGGCGGCGCTCCCCACCTCCCCGCCCCGTCCGCCGCCGGCGACGTCTACGAACGGCTGCTGCTGAGCCCTCCGACGGCCCTCCCCAAGGTCGTGCCGAAGCCGGACGGCCTCCTCGTCGCCCAGACCATGCTGCTGGGCGGCCTCGACAGCCCGGGCCACGGGCTCAGCGGCGGACTCTCGGTGCTGCTCGGCGGCCTGGGCGACCACCTGGCGTCGACGAGCGCGGCGGCCGGCGTGCTGACCGTCGTGACGGCGGACCACCACGAGCTCGCGCGGGATCCGCGCCCCGTGCGGGAGCGGTCGCCGGGCCACTGGGTGCTCCGCCTGCCCGTCGACGCGCCGGCCGGTGCGCACCGGCAGCACACGCCCGCGCACCGTGCGGCGCTGACCTGGTGGGCGGTGCGCCTCCTGGGCCTGCTGCCCCGGCCGGTCGACGTGCTGCACGTGCGCTACGCCGACGACGCGAGCCTCGCCCTGGCCCGGGCGGCCGAACTCCTCGGCAGCCGGCTGGTGTTCACCGCCACCCCCGACCCGCACCGGCAGTTCTCCGAGCGCCACGCCCGCACCACCTCCGCCGACGGACCCGCGGCGGAGCGGCTGCGGGACGACCTGCACCGGGTCTTCGTCGCCGACCGGCTCGTGCACCGCGCACACGCCGTGCTCGGCATCCCGGGCCGCGGCGGGACCGAGGAGCTCCTGCGCCACTTCCCGCTGCTCAGGACGCACAACTGCGGCAAGGGCCCCGCGGCTCCCCCCGAGGGCATCCCCGCCTACCGCCCCGCCCCCGACGAGGCCGTGCGCCGCGAGGAGACCGTGGGCGCCCTGTTCGCGGGCGGCGACGGCGTCACCACGCTCGCGCCCGAGGACCGGCACCTGCCCCTGCTGCTCTCCGTCGGCCGGCTCCACCCGACGAAGCAGCAGGACCTGCTCGTCGACGCCTGGCTGCACGGGGGGTTGTGGCGGGAGACGACGCTGGTGCTGGTCGGCGGGGCCGTCGAGCACCCCTCGGACACCGAGCAGGACATGCGCGCCCGCGTGCACGCCATGCTGCGCGCGTACCCGGGGGCCGCGCGCCGCCTCGCGCTGATGCCGGCGCTCCCGAACGCCGAGGTCCGGCGTCTGGAGCACGCCCTCGCGGAGACGGCGGGCCTGAACGCCTGGTACGTGTGCCCCAGCCGCAAGGAGGAGTTCGGGCTGGCCGTCCTGGAGGCCATGGAGGCGGGCCTGCCCGTGGGCGCCACCCGGCGCGGCGGCGTCCCGCACTACCTGCGGGACGGCGTGAACGGCGTGCTCCTCGACACCTCCACCCGGCCCTCGCTGGCAAGCGGCCTGCGCCGGCTGGTCGCGGTCGGCGACGGGGAGCGGCGGCGGATGGCGGAGGCGGGCCGGCGGACGGTCCTGCGGCGCTTCTCCGTCGCGGAGATGGCCGACGTGCTCGCCCGCGAGTACGGGGACGTGTGCCTGTGAGCCGCCGCTCGCGGGCCGCTGCCGGGGCGGGCCGGCGCGGGGCGGGGCGGGTTGGGGCGGGGCGGGCCGGGTACGCCGCGTCCCGCCCGGCCCGCCCCCGGCTCAGACGCGCGGCGTCAGGCGGACGACGGAGAGGCGGTAGCGCCGCGCGGCGTCCTCCAGTTCCTCCCGCGTGGGCGGCCGGTCGACGGTGAGCGAGATGCCGAGGCGGTTCGCCTTGCGGTACCCGAGCCGGCCGAGCAACTCGGTGTACACGGCGGCGACGGCGGCGGGGTCCTCCTCCAGCGCGGCGCGCACGGGGCGCCGCTCGCCCCGGTCGGTGACCTCGATGTCTGCTCCCCCGCGGAAGTTGACCCGCCACGCGCTGTTGGTCAGCACGCACACCTCCCCGCCGCCGAGTTCCTGCCGCGCCGCCGGCACCTCGAAGCTCCGTCCCGACCTCCGGCCGGTGAAGTGCAGCAGCAGGAGCTGCTCCGCGGGGCCCTTGCCGCCCCGCGCGATCAGCCGCCGCATGACCGGGTTGACGATCTTCATCAGCACCTCGGGCGGGTGCTTGCGTACGACAGCGGGCCGGTTCGTCGACATCGGGGGCGCCTTTCCGCGCGGGGAAATCCGACCAGGAGGCTACCGCCCCGCCCGGTGGCGCCCGGCCTCCGTCCGGCGCGCGGCCGCGCGCCCCTTCGGCGGGTGGACGGCGGCCACGTCGACTCCATCCTCCCCTGACGGAGGTGGACGTCATCGCCGTCGGCGACGGGGTCGCCCGGCGTCAGGGGGCGGAGAAGTCGGTGCGGCGGACGGAGTCGGCGAAGTCGCGGGGTGCGCGTCCGAGCGCCTCGCGGACGCCGTCCGCGGGCCGGGCACCGCGCTCCTCCCGGCGGTGCCGGAAGAGCAGGACCAGTTCCTCGACGACCTCCTGGCACTCGTGGCGGTCCGCAGCCGCTCCACGATGCCGCCGGCCTCCCCATGTGCGGCCACCAGTGGGAACACCGACGCGCCGCCGGATCGGGCAGCAACGTGCCGAACAGGGCGGCATCGGAGAGGTCGGAGACGATCCTGCAGGCCGTCGCGGCACGGGGCGCGGAGGGCGTGTCGGCCAGCAGCATGGCCGTGCCGATGACGGTGTCCCGGGAACCCATGGCCCGGACGAGCAGCGCGGTGGGGGCGGGGACCGTGCCGTCCGGATCACTCAGGCCGCAGGGCCCGGCCGGCAGGGCCGGCCGGATGACGGTATCGAGGCCGTACGCGGGCGGTGGCCGCGCCCGCCCAACGCACCCATGCGATCCCCACAGCGGCTCCCTCGTCACGACGGCTCGGAGTGCTCCGACTTCCCCACCTGCCGGGCCCCACGCCATCACGCATCCGTTCCCACCACCCGCCCACCCGGACGGTCCCGGGCTTCCGGCGGACGCCGCCCGGCCGTCCCCGGCCGCTCCCACGGTGTGTCAGGGGCGCACCTCGTTGACGCAGCGCAGCACGGGGAAGGTCGTCAGGTCGTGCGGCCGCAGATCCCGTGCGGTGGAGACGCGGAAGGTGACGCTCTCCCCCGGCAGCAGCGTGACCAGCTGGTCGTCGACCGTCGCCTGCGGGTCCAGTCGATCGGGGAACAGCGCCAGTTCGCGCAGGATCGTGTGCGCCGTCACCCGGACCTCCAGACCGTCCGCGCTCGGGCGGGCGGTGGCGGTGAAGCGCGCGGGGGGCAGTTCCGACGCGGGATCCTCGGTGAAGAAGTGCAGGGCTCGCTCCTCGCCGAGCTGTGCGCTCACCAGCTCGCGTGCCGGCGTTCCCGCCTCCATCAGCTCACCGGTGAGGTCGATCCTCCGGACGGATCGGGGTGCGACGTCGACCCCGATGCCGCTCCGGTGGAGGAGGAGGTTGTCGAAGCCGAGCCGCTGCAGGACGAGTTCGCCGGACCAGGAGGTGTCGGTGTCGTTCACGAGCGCGAGTTCCCCTCCGGTGAAGGCGAGGAGGCGGGGTGCGTAGAGGCGCCGCATGGCGTACCAGAGCGGCTTGCGCCGTCCGTCGCCGTCGACGGCGGCCCAGGAACTCACCGGCCAGCAGTCGTTGAGCTGCCAGACGATGGTCCCCATGCAGTAGGGCATCAGGGCGCGGAAGTGCTGGATTCCATGGGTGAGCGCCCGTGCCTGGTTGAGCTGGGTGAGGTAGTGCCAGTCGTCGAAGTCGCGGGGTTGCGGAAGGTGGGCGCCCAGGCCCGCGAGCAGTTTGCGGTCGCCTCCCTCGGCCTTCTGGTGGCCGGCGCCGATGCCGAGCGGATCGTCGGGGCAGGACCGTCGCAGGGTGGCGTACGTCGGCGGGCCCTGGAAGCCGAACTCGGCGACGAAGCGCGGTGTGTAGGAGCTGTAGTGCGCGTAGTCCCTGCGGTTCCACACGTCCCAGATGTGGACGGTTCCGCGCGAGGGCTCCTGGGCGCGGACGTCCGGGGAGCCCGAGTACGGGCTGCCCGGCCAGTAGGGGCGGGAGGGATCGAGCTCGGCGACGATCTTGGGAAGGAGGTCGTAGTAGAACCCGGCTCCCCAGCTGCGGCCGGCCAGCGGTTCGCGCCAGTCCCAGTCCTGTTCGCCCTCGATGTTCTCGTTGTTGCCGCACCACAGGACGAGGGACGGATGACTGGACAGGCGTGTCACCTGGTGGCGGGCCTCGGCCTCGACCTCGCTGCGGAAGGGTTCCTCCTCCGGGTAGGCGGCGCAGGCGAAGGTGAAGTCCTGCCAGACGAGGAGGCCGAGCCGGTCGGCGAGGTGGTAGAACTCCTCCGACTCGTAGCGGCCTCCGCCCCAGACCCGCAGGAGATTGGCGCCGGCTGTGGCGGCCTGGTCGAAGCGCTCGGCCAGGCGCTCCTCGGTCACGCGGTCGGCGAAGCAGTCGTCGGGGATCCAGTTGAAGCCCTTGACGAAGACGGGCTTGCCGTTGATGACGAACCGGAAGGCCTCGGGGTCGACTTCGACGCTTCGGAAGCCGATCTCGCGGGTCCACCGTTCGTCTCCCACCCGCACGGTGAGCGGGTGGAGGGGCTGCTCACCGTACCCACGCGGCCACCACAGGGCCGGGTCGGCGACATCGAGGGAGATCACGGCACTGTCCTCACCGTCGGCGACGGTCACCGAGGCTTCCTTCCCCGCGAGCTCCGCGGTGACGCGGACAGGGGCGTCGCCCGTGCGCTCGACGCCGACGTGGACCTCGACGTGACCGGTCGCGTGATCGTCGGAGAGGGTGACCAGGGGACGCACGCCGGCTATCCGCGCATCCGACCAGCTGTGCAGCCCGATGGGTTGCCAGATGCCGGAGGTGACGAGGGTCGGCCCCCAGTCCCATCCGAAGTTGCAGGCCGTCTTGCGGATGTAGTTGAAGGGCTCGGCGTAGGGCCCGGGCCGGAAACCCATCGCGGCCCGGTGGGTCTCGGCGTACTCGTAGGGGGAGTCGAACCGTACGTGCAGGGTGTTCGTGCCGGCGCGCAGAAGCTCGGCGACGGGCCAGCGGTAGCCGCGGTGCATGTTGGCCGTCGAGCCGAGGACCGTGCCGTTGAGGGTGAGGGTGGCCACCGTGTCCAGGCCCTCGCAGACCAGGTCGGTGTGCGTCTCTCCCGTCGGCTGCCACGTGAAGCGGGTCTCGTAGCTCCAGGGGACGCGGCCGATCCAGTTCAGGCCGGCCTCGTTCTCGGCGAAGTAGGGGTCGTCTATGAGACCGGCGCGCAACAGGTCCGTGTGAACGCATCCGGGAACGGAAGCAGGCAGCTCCCGTATGTCCCGGGCGGAGTCCTCACACCTCAGCGTCCAGCCCGCATGCAGTGCCTGGTACATCTCTGTCTCCTTCGTGCCAAAGGGGCCTGCACGGGTCCTCCACGTGCAGTGGTCTGCTGGGGGGCGTGACCGCCCCTTACTTGATCGCGCCGGCGGCGAGGCCGCGGTAGATGAAGCGCTGGAGCAGGAGGAAGACGACCAGGGTCGGGATGATCACCAGAACCGCCCCGGCGGAGATCACCTCCCACTGCGCGCCGAAGGGCCCCTTGAACCGGAACAGGGACGTCGAGATGGTGCCGAGGTCCCTGGAGGGCATGTAGAGGAACGGGTAGTAGAAGTCGTTGTAGATGAAGACGCCCTTGATGATGACCACGGTGGCGATGGCCGGCCGCAGCAGCGGCATGATGATCCGCCAGTAGATGGTGAAGGTGTTGGCCCCTTCGAGTCGGGCCGCCTCGTCCAGGGAGATCGGAATGCTCCTCATGAACTGCACGAAGATGTAGATCGAGATGATGTCCGTGCCCAGGTAGAGCAGGATCGGCGCCCAGGGCGTGTTGTAGGCACCGAGTTGCTGGATGATCTGGTAGGTGGCGACCTGCGTCGTCACGCCCGGGACGAGGGCGGCGAAGAGGAAGAGGCCCAGGACGGGGCGCTTGAGCCGGAAGGAGAAGCGGTCCAGGGCGTAGGCGGTCATCGAGCCGATGAGGATGGTGCCGATGACCGAGAAGAACAGGATGAAGGTGGTGTTCAGGAGCCCGGTCAGCATCTTGCCGTCTTCGAAGGCGATGACGAAGTTGTCGAAGTTGAGCCAGTCGTCGGGCGGGGACAGAGGACCATCGTTGGCCATCTCACGGCTGGTCTTGAGCGAGCCGAGGACGATCACGCCCAGGGGCAGCAGCACCGCGGCGCATCCCAGCAGCAGCGACAGGTACGTGAGGCCGACGGCCAGTGCGGAGCGTACGGGGTGGAGGGATCGGGCCCTGAGGGCGGACGCGGCGGTCATGACAGCTCCACTCGGTCGTCGGGGACGAGGAGGCGTTGCAGGTAGGTCACCAGGACGACGAGGACGAGCAGGACCACGGCTCCGGCGGAGGCCAGGCCGACCTTGTCGAAGTTGAAGGCGAGCTTCAGGGTCTGGATGACGAAGGTCTCGCTGTTGTTGGCCCCACCGGTCATGATCAGCGGGATCTCGAAGACCGAGAGGGCGCCCGAGACCGCCAGGATGACGCTGATGCTGATGATCGGCTTGATGCTGGGGGCGATCACGTGGCGGAACTGGTGCCAGCGGCTCGCGCCGTCCAGCACGGCGGCCTCGAACAGCGCGGGTGGGATGGACTGGATCGCCCCCGTGAAGAGCACCAGGTTGATCCCCATGTACCGCCACACCGAGACGCCGGCCAGGGAGGAGTTGACCAGATCGGGGTCGCCGAGCCACTGGCGCTCGGAAACCCCGAGGGTGCCGAGCACGGCGTCCAGCGTTCCGCCGGGTTGGAAGAAGTACAGGAAGACGAAGCCGATCGCCACGCCGTTGAGCAGGTAGGGGAAGAAGAGGATCCCCTTGAAGAGGTTGCCGAGGCGGACATCGAAGCAGAGGACGGTGGCGAAGTAGAGGGCCAGGCCGATCTGCAGGAGTGCTCCGGCCAGGTAGTAGAGGCTGACGGTGAAGACGCTGAGGAACTCGGGCCTGGTGAACAGGTCCGCGTAGTTCTCGAATCCGATGTTGTCGCTGCCTCGGCTGAGTCCGTCCCAGTCCGTGAAGCTGTAGCTGATCAGGCTGGCCACCGGGATGTAGGTGAACACGGCGAGGAGCGCCAGCGGGGCGGCGAGGTACGCCCACTGCACTCTCTGGGGCCTCCTGCGCGACGCCTGGCGCGCAGGAGGCCGTTTGTGGGTGCGGAGCCGGCGGGGGGCCGCTTCGCTCGATCGCCGTGTCACGACGGGTTGAATGGTCATCGCGCTCCTCCGTTGCCACTGGGGGCGGTCGTGCGGCTCAGGGCCCGGGGGGGGATCCCGCCCTCGGGCCCTGAGGGAATGGACGTCAGCCGACGGTGGACTTCGCTTCCGACCACTTCTTGTTGAGTTCGGCGAAGATCGAGTCCCGGCTGCCGTCGGCGGCGCCGCGGGCGGCGTCGATGAGGCGCTGGCGGTAGTCCGGTGCGCTCAGCCCGATCTCGGACGCCTTATCGATCTGGTTCAGCTGGGACGTCTTCTTGCTGGCCATGTTGATGAACTCGACGTCCTGGGTCTCGAACTCCTGGAGGGTCTCGGGGAGCGGGGAGCCCTTGACGGTCGAGATGGACAACGCGCTCCGGGCGTCGCCGGACTCGTTCAGGAACCAGTCGATCCAGGCCCGGGCCGCCGCCTTGTGCTCGGAGTTCTTGTTCACCGCGAACTGGTAGTCCGGGCGCACGGGTGTGCACAGCGTCTCGCCGTCCCGGCTCGGGAACGGCATGAAGCCGATGTCCTTCGGGTCGGCGCCGGCCTTCTCCGCGGCCTGCCTCATCTGGATGACGGCCCAGGACCCGAGCTGCATCGTGGCGACCTTGCCCGTGCCGATCAGGTCCTTGGACTTCTCCCAGTTGGTCGTGGTGGGGTCCTCCTCGGACAGGCCTTGGTCGACGATGTCGAACAGCAGGGAGTCGATCGTGGCGAGCTCCTCACCCGACTTCCACAACTCGTCCGTCTCCACCATCCTGTCGGAGGCGTCCGCGTCGCATGTCGTGGCGCCGACGGCGTTCCCCCAGTTCGTCAGCGGCCACATGTCCTTGTAGTTCGTGTAGTACGGCGTCGCGTCCGTCTTGTCCTTGATCGCCTTGAGGGCGACGAGGAACTCCTTCGGGGTGCGCGGCCACTCGGTGACGCCGGCCTTCTCCCAGACGGCCTTGTTGTAGACGAAGCCCTGCGCCGTGGCGATGCCGGCCAGGCCGTACACCTGGTCACCGACCGTGCCGCGGTCGGTGAAGTCGTACTTCTTCGACAGGTCCTCGGGCGATCCCAACGGCGCGAAGAAGTCCGGGTACTTCCCGGCCTCCACCGAGTTCGGGATGAGCAGCACGTCGCCGTAGTCCTCGCCGGTCAGCCGGACCTTCGTCTCGCCCTCGTAGTCGGTGGACCCCTCGAACGCGACCTTCACCTCCGGGTACTTCTCGTTGAAGCGCTTGGCGTAGCCGTCGTAGGTCCCGTTCTCGACCAGGTCCGTGCGGTTGGTCAGCACCGTGATGCTGCCCGAGACCCTGGTTGGATCCGTCGGAGCGATGGCCGCCTCGGAGTCGGAGCCGCCGTTCGAACCGGACTGACAACCGGCCGCCGCGAGCGCGGCCACCGCGATGATCGACGCTGTCCACGGCTTTCGCATGCCGGACCACGTCCTCTCTGAGAGGTCTCCGCCGGAGCTCTCACGGGTCCGGCCGCTGACGTCACTTAACCGAGTAAGTGATAAGGCCTGGATGTTAGGAGGGGGAAACAACCGTGTCAATGGAATGCACTGCAACGATCAGGCCCGACCCTTCGGCACGGTAGGGTGAGCCGTGCACTTAACCGTTAAGTTTGGAGTGCCGTGAAACGCCCCACAGTTGCCGATATCGCCCGTCGGGCCGGAGTGTCCAAGGTGGCCGTCTCGTACGCCCTCAACGGACGCCCGGGGGTCTCCGAGTCGACTCGGAGCAGGATCCTCGCCATCGCCGAGGAGATCGGCTGGCGCCCCAACAGCGCCGCGCGAGCGCTGCGCGGCGCTCGTGCGGGAGCCGTCGGTCTGGTGCTGAGCAGGCCCGCTCGCGTCCTGGGTGTCGAGCCCTTCTTCATGGAGCTGATCAGCGGGATCGAGAGCACCCTTTCCGAGCACTCGTGCGCGTTGACCCTGCAGGTCGTCGGCGACCACCAGCGGGAGATCGAGATCTACCGGCGCTGGTGGGGAGAGAGCCGCATCGACGGGGCGTTCCTGGTCGACCTGCACCGGGCCGACCCCAGGGTCGCGGCCGTCGAGGCCCTGGAGATGCCCGCGGTCGTCATCGGCAACCCGGTCGCCGCCGGCTCACTGCCGGCGGTCTGGTCGGACGACGAGGCGGCGATCCGCGAAACCGTCGCCTATCTCACCGCGCTCGGGCATCGGAACCTGGCGCGGATCGCCGGGCTGCCCGACCTCGTGCACACCACCCTCCGCGACGACGCCTTCACCCGCGCCTGCAGAGGACTTCCGCACCACAGCATCGCGCACACCGACTACACCGGCGAGGAGGGGGCCCGCGCGACGCGGCACCTGCTCAGCGACGCGAACCGACCGACCGCCGTCATCTACGACAACGACATCATGGCGGTGGCGGGTCTCTCCGCGGCTCAGGAGATGGGCCTGGACGTCCCGCGGGACCTGTCGATCGTCGCGTGGGACGACTCCCCCATCGCCCAGGTCACGCGCCCCGCCCTCACCGCGCTCAGCCGCGACATCGCCGCCTACGGCGCCCACGCCGCGGAGACCCTCCTCGCCCGCATCTCCGGGCAGCACGCGCAACCCTTCGAGGACCAGACCGCCCGCCTCACCCCGAGAGGCAGCACGGCCGTCCGGACCACCTGACCGAGAGGGCGATCCACGCCCCTGACCCCTTACGAGCGGTAAGGACATGACAACAGCGGCGGGAGTAGGGTGAGTGCCCGGGCCGGCAGCGACCGGCTTCCGGCCCTCGGTCGGGCAGCGCGTGGGCAGAAGAGTCAGGCCACCGGAACACCGTCGGCCCGGACCGGTGGAGGACGATGACGAAGCGCACGAAGGCGGATGCCGAGGTGGGGGAAGCGGCCCGCGCCCTCGCCGACGGCCGGAAGAGCACCATCAAGGACGTCGCCCGGCTGGCGGGGGTCTCCCCGTCGGCGGTGACGATCGCCATTCACGGCAAGCCAGGCGTCTCCTCCGAGACACGGGACCGTATTCTCCGGGCCGCCCGGGAACTCGACTGGAGCCCGAACAAGGCGGCCCAGTCACTCAAGTGGCGCACTCCGCACACCGTTGGGCTCGCCATAGCCCGACCCGCTCGCATGCTGGGACTCGAGCCCTTCTACATGGAGTTCATCTCCGGCATCGAGAGCGTGCTGAAGCAGCACTCGTGCGCTCTGCTGCTGCGCCTGGTAGAGCCGGACGAGGAGATCGACGTCCACCGCGACTGGTGGCAGGGGAACCGCGTCAGCGGCAGCATTCTCGTCGATCTGCGCGTGGACGATCCCCGCATCTCCGCCCTGCCCGCCCTGGGACTTCCCGCCGTCGCCGTCGGACACCCCTCGCTGGCGGGGCCCTTCACCTCGGTGTGGACCGACGACGCGGCCGCCGTCGTGGAGGCCGTGCGCTATCTTTCCGCGCTCGGCCACCGGCGTATCGCCCGGATCGGCGGACCGGCCGAACTGGGGCACAGTGCGATCCGCACCCAGGCGTTCACCGACACCGCACGCGAACTCGGACTGCGGGCGGAGAGCGTGCCGACCGACTTCTCGGCCGACCAGGGCAGCCGGGCCTGCCGATCCCTGCTGCTGTCCGCCGAGCGCCCCACGGCCATCGTCTTCGACAACGACCTCATGGCGGTGACCGCGCTGGGAGTCGCTGCGGAGTTCGGGTTGTCGGTTCCGCAGGACCTGTCGCTCCTCGCCTGGGACGACTCGCAGTTGTGCCGGCTCACCCGGCCGACGCTGTCGGCGATGCAGCACGACGTCTTCTCCTTCGGTGCGGACGTGGCCGAGACGCTGTTCCAGGTCCTGGGGGGACGACGGCCCGAGTCCCACGCGGTGCCGGTCCCCAGGCTCGTCCCGCGAGCGTCCACGGCCCCGCCGTCCTCCCGATGAGGCTGCCCGAGCGGTCCTGTTCACGGCAGCGTGTGCCGCCGGAAGAACTCCCACATCAGCCGGTTGGCGTCGATCTCACGCGTGACGAGCCCGTTGCCGTTGTCGTGGGGAGTGCCCGGCCAGGTGTGCCCCCCGTCCGAGACCGTGTACAGCTGGGCCTCGGCGCCCGCCCGGCACCCGGTGAACACCGTCTTGCGCACGTGGGCGGAGATCCGCGTGGTCGTGGGCCCGGTGGTGCAGTCGTTCAGGGCCGCCCAGCGCTGCAGGGCCACGGGCACCGAGTAGCGCCAGGCGATGACGTCGCCTCCGCCGCCGTACGGGTTGGTCCCGTCCCGCTGTCCGTGGAAGGCGATCACGGGCACGGGGCGGGACGGAGCACAGGAGGCGGGGTCGGGCGCACTCGCGCCGGAGGGATCGGGGCGACCGGCACGGAGGCCGGCCACCGGAGCGATGGCGGCGATCCGGTCGGACAGCATGCAGCCGAGCGCGGACGCCATCCGTCCCCCGCCGGAGTAGCCCGTGGCGTAGATCCGCGCCGGGTCCAGGCAGGCGCCGACGGTGAGGGTGTCGATGACCTGGCGGATGAAGCCGACGTCGTCCCGCGTGCCGCTGGGGGTGACGTGTGGAACGTTCCAGCTGAACCCGCTGCCGCTGGGCACCACCCCGGTGGGCGCCACGACGACGAAGCCGTTCGCGTCCGCCGTGGGCGCCATGTTGCTGTAGGCCAGCTGGTCCGGGCCGGTGGACCGGCTGCCGTGCAGGTCGAGGACCATGGGCAGCCGGGCCCCGGGGGCGCGGTCCGGTATCCGCACCAGCACCTGGTAGGTGCTGCCGCCGAAGACCACGGGGGTGGTGTACTGCCCGGCGGCCAGGCTCGGCGTGCGGGTGCCGGGCGGCACCGTGCCGTCCGGCGGGCGCCGGGTCTGCCGGGGCTCGGTGTGGCGGTCCCTCAGGTGCACCGCGCTTGCGTTCGCCGTCCCGGCCGGGTGGTGCGAGCGAACGGCGTCGGGCAGGCCGTCGAACCCCTTCGCCGGTCGGGGCAGGCCCGCCCCGTCGGACGGGGCGGGCCTGCGGTCCTCGGAGCACTGCACGGTGCGCCGTCAGCCGGGGAAGGTCCAGCGCTGCCAGGCGTTGGCGTTGGAGTCCCAGATCTGCAGCCGGGTGCCGTTGGCCGTCGCACCGCCGGGCACGTCGAGGTAGCGGCCGGACTGCGGGTTGCGGAACTTGCCGTCCGCACCGTACTGCCACTGCTGGGCGCCCGATCCGTTGCAGTCCCAGAGCTGCACACGGGTGCCGTTGGCCGTGCCCTGGCCGGTCACGTCGAGGCACTTGCCGAGCGCGCGCAGGGTGCCGCCCGCGCCGAGTGCCCAGGTCTGCGCCCCGGAACCGTTGCAGTCCCAGAGCTGGACGGCCGTCCCGTTCGCCGTGCCCGCGCCGGCCACGTCGACGCACTTGCCGCCGACGCCGCGGATCGCTCCGCTGCGGGCGGCCGGGGGCGGGGTGCCGCCTCCGGGGACGGTGAACTCGCCCTGGTTCAGCGTGCGCGGGTGGAAGTAGGCCGCCTGTATCTCGGCGTTGGTGTTGCTGCCGCGCAGTTGCTCGGACCAGACCATGAAGTACGCCCAGCGCGTCTGGGTGTTCAGGAGCGTGGCGTCGGGCACCTTGCCCATCTCGGCGAGGGCGATCGGCTTGGACCCGGCGATGTTCTGCAGCTGCTGGTAGTCACCCTGGCTGGGGTGGTTCTTGTACCAGACGTCGAGGGACGCGACGTCGACGTAGGCGTCGCCGGGGTAGTAACGCGCCCAGTCGGCCGTCGGGTTGTCCTGCACGTTCCAGACCCAGACCAGGTTGTCGAGCCCCTTGCTCGTGAGGTAGTCGCGGGTCTGCCGGAAGAGCCGCGCCCCGCCGTCGGTACCGGGCCGCGCGCCCCACCAGTTCCAGGTCTCGTTCATCTCGTGCAGCGGACGGAACAGTACGGGTACGCCGGCCGCCTTGAGCTGCAGGAGGTAGGGCACGACCTGGTCCATGCGCTGCTTCCAGGTCGTGTTGAGGGCCGTCCCGTCCGTCACGATCTGCCGGAACTGGTCGTCGCTGATCCGGGTCTTGACGCCGCCCTCGAACTCGCAGGTGGCGCCGACGGTCGGGCTGCACATGTGCCAGGTGAGCGCGACCAGGGAGCCGTTGGACCACTCCGTCCTCGCCTGGTCCACGACACGCTGCCGGTTCGCCGCGTCCTCGGCGCGGAACATCAGGTCCCCGCCCCACAGTCCGGGCCACTGGCCGGTGATGTCCCGCACCTGTTGGCTGTACTGGCCCGGAGCACTCGCCGGCTCCTTGTTGTGCTGTCCGGAGACGATGTTCGAACCGGTGACCGAACGCAGGTAGTCGATGACGTCCTGCTTGTTCCGACTCGGGAACGCCTGCGCCTGCGGCGGCGGCGAGACGACCGAGAGGACGACGCCGGCGAGCGCGGCGGCGACGGCGGCGACGAGTCTGTTCCGTGACGGTTTGAGCATGGCTGCAACGCCCTTCCATCGTGGGGGAGTTGAGGGGGCTGCCGCGCGATGACGGCCACACCTCGGTCGGAGTGGCCTGCGGGCACGGCACAACATAGCCAGGCTCCCTGCCGCCGTCCATAGAACGTTCTAGTTCTCTCTCCAGCGGAATGAGTGCGATTAGCCAGACACATCCGTTGAGCGTGACTAAAATTTTACTCAAACAAAAGGAAACATTGACAACGTTGTCTAGGCGGGCAGGGTGCTACCGCGACGAATCCCCGTCACCGCGGCGCGGTGACGGGGATCGCTGATGCGTGGCGCAGGTGGAGGGGGCCGCGGGGGTCAGGTGCCGGGTTTGCGGCCCCAGATGTGGACGTCGTCGCCGTTGCGCAGCAGGCTCCAGTACTTCTTCGCCGCCGTCTTCGTCATGTTGACGCAGCCGCGCGAGCCGGGCGGGTTCCACATGCTGACGGAGGCCTGGTGGAAGGCCTGGCCGCCGTCGAAGAACTGGGCGTACGGCATGGGCACGTTGTAGAGGGTCGAGTAGTGGTCGATGTTGCGCCAGTAGATCTTCTTCGCGCCGGTGCGGGTCTCGTCGCCGTTGCGGCCGGTGCGGACGGGGACGGGGCCGTAGACGAGGGTGCGGCCGTCCTGGATCCAGCTCAACTGGAGGGTGAGGTTCACACACGCGACGCGGCCCTTGTTGACCGGGCAGCGGCCGTCGCGGTTCGGGTTGGTGCCGACCGCCTTCTGCTTGGTCATCAGGTCCATGACGCCCCAGGTGACCGACCCGGCGTACCCGGCGTTCGGGGTGATGCCGTGCTTCGTCTGGAACGCCTTGATCGCGCGGCAGTCGGCCGTCGACTGCCGGCCGTCGACCGGGCGGCCGAGGAACTTCTCGACCTTCTTCTGGTACGGGCCCGTCCCCGCCGTGCACGCGGGCGCGGCCTGCGCGGGCGCGGCGCCCAGCGCGAGCGTCAGCGGGGTGACGAGCCCGGTCACCGCCAGCGCGGCGGTCGTGCTTCTCGATATGCGTCGTGTGGTTCCCGTGGTCCCCGTGCCGCCCATGACGGGCCTCCTCGTCTCGGTCGTGCCGTCCCTGACCTGCTGGACACACGTCGACCGGCCGGGGTTGCACAGTTTTCCGGAACGCGACGCAAACGGTACGCACCGGTGACCCGGACGGCGGCGGTCCGGATGGGCGACGGGCGCGTGAGGAGTGCCGGTGGGCGGGTCTTCGCCGGGTGACGTCCCGGCCGCCGTCCGTCGCGTCGCCGACCGGGCCTCACTTCTTCTTGGGCTTCTTCTGGGCGCTCCTGCCCTTCCCGTTCTCCGCCTTGCCCCCTCGGTCACGGGCCGGCTGCGCGCCGGCGGCCGGGGGTTTGCCGTGGGACAGGGACCGGCCGGGAGGCGCGGCGGGTCGGTCCGGGGACGTCCCCCTTTCCCCCGCGGACCTGGCGGGCGCCGCGTCGACGGGGGCGGCGCCGGGATCGCCCGTGGCCGGCGGCGCCGGGTCGGTGGTCCGGGGGCGGGCGCTGCTCCCGGCACCGGTGTTCGGGGACGAGGGGCTGCCGTCGGGAGGCGCCGCCGCGGTGCGCCGCGCGGCGGGCGTGCCGGTGACGTCGGCGGGCGCGGCGGGCCCGTCGGCGAGGACCAGACCGGTGGCCAGGGCCGCGGTGCCGAGTGCCGCGGCGCCGGCGAGGAGGAGCCGTCCGCGGGCGGTCCGCACGGGTCGCGGGGGTCGCGCGGGCGGTTCGGCGTCCTGAGGCGGCCGGGGGTGCGTGCGCTCGTCCGGCCGCGAAGGGGTTCCGGTGGTGACCGGCAGGGCGGCCGGCGCGGCGACGTCGGCCGTGCTGTCGGCGACGGCGGCCAGGGCGCGGGCACACTCCTCGGCGTCCGGGCGGACCGTCTCGTCCAGGGCCGTCATGTCGCTGATGAGCGAACCGAGTTGACGGGGGAGGCCGGGCGGCAGCTCGGGCGGGCGGTGGAGGCGCGCGATCGCCGCCTCCAGGGGTCCGCCGTCGTACTCGAGCCTCCCTGTGAGGCATTCGAGGACGACCAGGCCCAGGGCGTAGACGTCGGTGGGGCAGCCGACGGGCCGGCCCAGGACCTGCTCGGGCGAGAGGTAGGCGGCGGTGCCGACCAGCGTGCCGGGCGCGGTGCGGGACGTCGCGTCGAGGAGCCGCGAGATCCCGAAGTCGGTCAGGTAGGGGCGGCGGGAGGCGTCCAGGAGGATGTTGGACGGCTTCACGTCCCGGTGCACGATGCCCGCCCCGTGCGCGTGGGCGAGGGCGCGCGCGAGGTCCCGGCCGAGCCCGGCGGTCTCCGCGGGGGTCAGCGGGCCCCGGACGATCAGGCGCCGCAGCGTGGGCCCGTCGACGAGTTCCATGACGAGGAAGGCGCGGCCTCCGTCCTGCCCCGCGTCGAACGCCGTCACGAGACCGGGGTGGCGGAGCCGGGCCAGCAGCACCGCCTCGCGCCGGGCGTCGTGCTCGATGTCCACGCCCGCCTCGGGGCGGAAGACCTTCACCGCGACCGGCCGTCGCAGCCGCAGGTCGAATCCCTCGTGGACGTCCGCGGCTCCCCCCGATCCGATCAGGCGGTCGAGCCGGTACCGGCCGGCCACCACGTCCGCGGAGGCCCGCGACCCCAGTGCCCGAGCCGACTCACGAAGTCCCATCACCGCTCCCACCGCGTCGAGAAGCGCGCCGGTCCGGCGCACCACCGCACGCGTGTACCCCGCAGGAGCTCATCCACCACGGACGAGCCGGGGGGGGGTGGTCCGGGGACGGGCGGTCTAGTCGCGGCCCAGGACGATCGTGGCCGACTCGACGGTCCCGGTCGGCTGCTCCCGGCCCCCGTCCTTCCCGACGCCGATCGGGTCGGGCAGGACGGCGGGCTCGTAGAGGCGCACCGGGTCGCCGTCGAGGTGCAGATGGGTGATCCGGCCGTCGTTGCCCGTTCCGTCATCGCTGGTGGCATGCACGGTGAACTACCTTCTTCCGCCTTCGACTTCGTCCCGCCGTCCTGGTGCGGCGGGCACTGTCCCTGCGGGTACCCCGTTCCGTCCGGGGTTCACCGCCGCCGCGCCCCGAGCTCCTCGGCGGCGACGCGGCGGGTGCGGCCCAGTGCCGTGCGCTGTCGGCGGAACGCGCGCGGCCGGCGGCCCGGGTGTGCTGTGCTGCGGGGAGCGCCGACCGCGACGAGACGAGGACTCCGATGGCTCAGCCCACGCCGCCCGTGCCGCCCGCCCCGAGGAACGTCGGGGAGGTCTTCGACGACGGCGCCGAGGGGTTCGCCGCGTGGACGCCGCTGCTGTGGGACCCGGTCGGGGCGGCGACGGTGGCCGCGGCGGGGCTTGCGCCGGGCGAGCGCGTCCTCGACGCGTGCTGCGGCGCGGGCTCCGCGGCCGTCCCGGCAGGGCACGCGGTCGGCGCGGAGGGGCGGGTCGACGCGGTCGACCTCGCGGCGCGGCTGCTCGCGGACGGCCGCGGGCGGGCGGAGCGCGAGGGCCTGGACCAGGTCGCGTTCCACCACGCGGACGTGACCGCCTGGCAGCCGCCGGACGGCCGCCCGTACGACGCGGTCCTGTGCGTCTTCGGGGTGTTCTTCCTGCCCGACATGGACACCGCCGCGGCCCGGCTGCTGCGGCTGGCCCGGCCCGGCGGGCGGTTCGCGCTCACGGTGTGGGAGCGCGGGTCGCTCGAACCCCTCACCGACCCGTTCGGCCGCGCCACCGCGGCCGAGCGGGCCGCCGCGGGACTGGCCCCGCCGGCCCGCGGCCCCGCCCTCTCCGCCTACGAGCGCCTCGGCGACGCCGACGGGCTCACCGGCTGGCTCCGCGGCCTGGGCGCGGGCGCGCCGGCCGTCCGCCCGTTCACGCTCGACATCCCCCTGACGCCCGACCTCGCCTGGCGGTTCCTCACCGGCGCGGCCCCGCGCGCCCAGCTCCACGGCCTCGACCCGGCGGCGGTGACCCGCGTCCGCGAGGCGTTCACGGCGGACCTCGCCGCCGACGGGCCCGCCGTCTTCCGCGCCTCGGCACTGATCGCGACCGGCACCCGCCCCTCGGGCTGTCCCTAGCCGTCGAGCAGGGCCAGCTTCTCCAGGGTGTCGCGGACGCGGGGGCCGAAGTCGGCGTGGCCGACCTCGTGGTGGGCGGCGGCGAAGGTGCGGGCCGGGGGTTTGGACTGCCACCGGAAGGTCGAGCGGTCCGCGCGGCGGACGTGCACCATCGCGCCGACGGCGTTCTGGTGCAGGACGACCTCCAGCTCGGCGAAGCGGTCCGCGCCGCGGGTGCGGTCGCCGAGATGGAAGACCTGGTGGAGGCCGAGGCGGTACTCGACGTCGGGCACGCTGCCCCTGACGAGGTGCGATCCGTCGACCCGGTAGCCCTGGTCGGCGAACGCGCCGAGCACCGCCTCGTACAGCGGCGGCGCGGTGACGTGCAGGAAGTCGAGGTCGAGGACGGGCGACCCGCTCTCCCAGTCGAGCTGGGTGGTCAGCGAGACGTCCACGCCCAGTGCCTGGCCAGCGAGTTCGGTGACCGGGGTCTCCCAGGGCAGCCGGCCCTTGCAGGCGATCCGCTCCTCGGCACCCGGCTGCAGGGCGAACCGGCGCCGGGAGCAGTCGAGCCGGTCGAGCCGGTACGGCTCCTTCTCGGGCTCGCCGTCGGTTCCGTGCAGCCGGGCGAGGATCCGCACGTTGAGGTGGTCGACGGCTAGCGGCCGGCCGCCGGCCCGGATGACGACGTCCGCGGTGACGGGTCCACCCGGCAGGCAGGCGAACGACGTGATCTGCGTGTCGATCTCCGCGGGCCCCCGGCCCTCCCCGCCGTCGTCACCCATCCCGAACAGCCTGCGCAGCCCCATGGCGTGCTCCCTCCCCCGTGCGAATGCCGAGCAGCATATGCCGACGGCCCCGTGACCTGCCCCTAGCCGTCGAGCAGGGCCAGCTTCTCCAGGGTGTCGCGGACGCGGGGGCCGAAGTCGGCGTGGCCGACCTCGTGGTGGGCGGCGGCGAAGGTGCGGGTGGGCGGTTTCTCCTCCCACTCCAGCGCCGAGCGGTCGGCGCGGCGGACGTACGCCATGGCTCCGACGGCGTTCTGGTGGAGGACGAGCTCCAGCTCGGCGAAGCGGTCCGCGCCGCGGGTGGGGGCGGTGAGGAAGAGGGTCTGGTAGTGGCCGGACTGGGACTCGGCGTCGGGGATGTAGCTGTCCCGCACCTGGGAGTCGCCGACGCGGTAGCCCTCCTCGGCGAACGCGGCGAGCACCGCGTCGTAGAGCGGCGGCGCGGTGACGTGCAGCAGGTCGGAGTCCGCGACCGGCGCCTCGCTGTCCCAGGACAGCTTGGTGACGACCGAGACCACCACGCCGACCGCCTGGCCGCCGATCTCGGTGACCGGGGTCTCCCAGGGCAGCCGGCCCCGGAAGGCGAGCCGCTGCTCCGCGCCGGCGGCGACGTGCTCGGTCCAGCCGCTGCTGCTCAGGTCGCAGACGAACTCCTCGCTGGACGAGCCGTCCCAGCGGATCGCCCGCACCTTGACCTCGAGGTCGAGCCCGTCGACGGCGAGACCCCGGGCGCCGCCCCGGATCACCACCTCGGCCTCGACCGGCTGCCCCGGCATGCACGCGAGCGACGTGATCCGCGTGTCGACCTCGCCGGCCCCCCGGCCGTCCCCGTCACCGTCGCCCATCCCGAACAACCTGCGCAGACCCATGCCGTGCGCCCCCTCCCCGTGTGGTTGCGGGCAGCATAGCCGCCGGTCAGGGGCGTGTGCGGGGCGGCGTCGCCTCGTCGGCGCAGGGCGGTCCGACGGAACGTCGGGTTCCGCACCGCCCCTTCCGCGCGGCTTCCCGCCCTGCCGGGATGCGCCGGCCCGGCAAGCCGCCGCGGGCGTGGTCCCGGCGCGGCTGACGCGGCGCCCGGCCCGCGAAACCAGGTGCGCGCCGGGGCCGGTTCTGCGAGGGTCGGGCCTCGTGGACGGGATCGGGATCCGCCGGGCACGGGCGGAGGACGCCGGGGCAGTGGCCGAGGTGTGGCTGCGGTCCTTCGCCGCCGCGCTGCCGTCGGTGCGGCGGGCGCACGGGGACGACGCCGTACGGGAGTGGTTCGCGCGGGTGGTGGTCGTGCACCGCGAGACGTGGGTGGCCCTCGCAGACGGCGAAGTCGTCGGTCTTCTCGTGCTGGGCGAGCGGGAGTTGGAGCAGCTGTACCTCGATCCGGCATGGCGGGGGCGGGGGTTGGGCGAGCGCCTGGTCGAACTGGCGAAGCAACGGCGGCCCGACGGGCTCGAGTTGTGGACGTTCCAGGTCAACGGGCCCGCGCGGCGGTTCTACGAGCGGCACGGCTTCACCGCGGTCGAGCACACCGACGGCCGCGGCAACGAGGAGCGCGAGCCGGACGTGCGGTACGCCTGGCGGCCCGGCGGCTGACGCACCCCGGCCCGCCCGGTGCTGCACTGCTACCGTCCCCGCATGAAGATCGTCGACGCGCGTGTCATCGTCACCTGCCCGGGCCGCAACTTCGTCACCCTGAAGGTGACGACGGACGAAGGGCTGACCGGCCTCGGCGACGCGACGCTCAACGGCCGCGAGCAGGCGGTGGTCGGGTATCTCGCCGAGCACGTCGCACCGTTGCTGATCGGGCTCGACCCGCACCGGATCGAGGACACCTGGCAGTACCTGTACCGCGGCGCGTACTGGCGGCGCGGCCCGGTGACGATGGCGGCGATCGCCGCGGTGGACGTCGCGCTGTGGGACGTCAAGGCGAAGGCGGCGGGCCTCCCGCTCTACCAGCTCCTCGGCGGTGCGAGCCGCGAGCGGATCCGCGCGTACGGGCACGCGGACGGGCGGGACGTGCCCGAGCTGCTCGACGCGGTGCGGGCGCGGCTCGACCAGGGGTACCGGGCGGTGCGGATCCAGACCGGCGTGCCGGGGCTGAAGGCCGTCTACGGGGTGCACGACACGACGGCGGACGGCTCGGCGGTCCCGCACCAGCAGGCGCGGCCGCTGGTGGAGGACTGGGACACCGACGCCTACCTGCGCCACCTGCCCGGCGTCTTCGAGGCCGTGCGGGCGGAGTTCGGCCCGGAACTGCCGCTGCTGCACGACGCGCACCACCGCCTGACGCCGATCCAGGCCGCGCGCCTGGGCAGGGACCTGGAGCCGTACCGGCCGTTCTGGCTGGAGGACTGCACGCCGGCGGAGAACCAGGAGGCGCTGCGGCTGGTCCGCCGGCACACCACGACGCCGCTGGCGGTCGGCGAGGTGTTCAACACCGTGCACGACTACCAGACGCTGATCACCGAGCAGCTGATCGACTACGTGCGCTCGGCCGTCACCCACTTCGGCGGGGTGACGCCGCTGCGCAAGCTGTCCGACTTCGCCGCGCAGCACCAGATCAAGACCGCGATCCACGGGCCGGAGGACATCTCCCCCGTCGGCACCGCCGCCGCGCTCCACCTGGACCTCGCCGTCCACAACTTCGGCATCCAGGAGTACGCCGGCCACTCCCCGCTCGCCGGCGAGGTGTTCCCGCACGCGTACACCTTCGCCGACGGCCACCTCCACCCCGGCGACGCGCCCGGCCTCGGCGTCGAACTGGACGAGGCGCTCGCGGCGGCGCACCCGTACCGCCCGGCGTATCTGCCGGTGAACCGGCTGCGGGACGGGACGGTGCACGACTGGTAGCCCGTGTCGGGCCGTGCGGGCGGGGGGCGCGCGGCCGATAGTCGGAGCATGATGACTCTCGTCGTGGTGTCCGACGACGCGCACGCCCACTGGGTGCGGGACCGGGTGCACGTCAATCCGGAGCTGCGTGTCATCTGGCACGGGGCGGATGCGCGGGCCGCGCTGCCCGTCGCGCAGGTCCTGCTCCCCGACGTCGTCGTCCTCGACCTCGCGGTCGTCGACGACGCGGGGGCGCTCGCCTTCCTGCGGGCGTCCGCGCCCGGCACGTGCGTCGTCCTCTACGCCCCGCCGGGGCGCGATCTTCCCTCCGCGGCGGGTCCTCTCGTCCGCCGCGCCCGCCGTGGCGACGCGGCATCCCTTTTGCGCGCGCTGCGCGCCGCGTGATCGCTGCGGTGGGGGGGCGCGCGCGGGGGGCTCGGGCGGAGTGTGGCTTCGCCGCTGCGCGGCTCGGGGGGCGGGAGCGGGGGGGTTGCGCCGCTGCGCGGCATATCCAGGGGGTCCTGCCGCTGCGCGGCGGGGGTGCCGCGCGAGACCGCCGTGGGGTGAGCCACTCGCCGGCGCGAGGGGGACTGCGGCGGTTGGCCTACGTCGGGGGGCGCGGGGCGGGGATGGTTCCTACGGTGACGACATGGCGAACATGATCAGGCGGGCGCGCGGCGCGATGGTGACGACCGCGGCCGTCGCGGTGATGGCCGGTGGCATCGTCCCCGCCCACGCCGACCGCGACGCACCGCCCGCGACGGACACCCGTGCGGAGGCGCGGCCGTGGTCGGCGCGGGCTCCGCGGGTCACCTCCCTGTCGTGGATGGTGACGGAGGTGGAGTCCGGCCGCGTGCTCGGCGCGAAGAACGCGCACCGGCCGCTCCCGCCCGCCAGCACCCTGAAGGCGCTGTTCGCGCTGACCGTCCTGCCGAAGTTCCGGCACGACGCGGTGCACCGGGCGGAGTTCGAGGACCTCACCGACATCGAGCCGGGCAGCAGCATGGTCGGCATGAAGGAGGGCGTGCGGTACACGGTCGCGGACCTGTGGCGCGGGGTGTTCCTCGCGTCGGGCAACGACGCGGTGCGCGCGCTCGCGCGGATGAACGGCGGCGTGCCGGGGACGATCGCGGAGATGCAGGCGACGGCCCGCAGGCTCGGGGCGCGGGACACCGTCGTGAAGTCGGCGGACGGCTACGACACCCCCGGACAGTCCACGTCCGCCCACGACCTCACCCTGTTCGCCCGCGCGGGGCTCGCGGACCCCGCGTTCCTCGGCTTCGCGTCGACGAAGTCCGCGTGGTTCCCGGCCAAGCGCGGCAAGTACTCGTTCGGCGTGCAGAACACCAACCGCCTCCTGGTCGGCTCGCACGGGGTGAAGCCGTACGAGGGACTGCTCGGCGTCAAGAACGGTTACACCACGCACGCCGGCAACACGCTCGTGACCGCGGCCCGCCGGGGCGGCCGCACCCTGATCGTGTCGGTGATGAACCCCCGCGACGGCGGCGCGAACGCGGCGTACGAGGAGACGCGCGCGCTTCTGGACTGGGGCTTCGCCGCGCCCGCCGACGCCCCCGCGGCCGGCAACCTCGGCCCGCCGGCTCCGGCCGCGGCCGGCCCCTCTCCGTCCGCCTCCGCCGCGCCCGCGTCCCGGCCGCCCGCCGAGGCCGCCGCCGCGGAGCCGAAGTCGTCCCTGGCGCTCCCGCTCTCGCTGCTCGGCGCGACCCTCGTCGCCCTGTTCGTGCTGCGCCGCCGGCAGCGGGGCGGGAGGTCCGGCGGGTGGCGCGGCGGTCGGCGCGTGTGACGGCGCGCAGGGCGGCGGCCCCTCCACCCCGTGGTGGGAGGGGCCGCCGGACGGACGGACCGCGGGGTCAGATCCCGCAGCTGGGCGCGGACCAGAAGCGGCTCGGCCGGTAGTCGACGTGCGTGTGGTCGTCGTGGCCGGGGTAGCCCGGGCCGAGGATGCCCGGGAAGCCGTGGTTGCGGGCCGCCTGGGCCAGCGTGCACAGCGAGTGCGGGCCGGCCCCGAGGTCGGCGGAGTCACCGTAGAGGTGGCGGCTGTTCGACGCCCCGCCCACCGCGTTGTTGCACGCGGTCGACCGGAACCCGCTGGTCACCCGGATGGACTGGTCGCCCAGCGCGTGCCGCATCGCCTGGAGCTTCCACATCGTGCGCAGCGCGTTCGACTTGGCCGTCGCCGCGCTGACCGCGCCGCCCGCCCAGGTCGAGTTGCAGTTGTTCAGCTCGGCGTAGGAGAAGTTGACCGGGGTGCAGTCGTCGTCCTGCAGCGCGTAGATCTTGCTGAACGTCGCCGGGCCCGCGACCCCGTCCGCCGCCAGCCCGTACGCCGACTGGAACCGCTTCAGCGCGGCGGTCGTCGCCGGCCCGAACGAGCCGTCCACGGCCAGCACCGCGCCGTTGCCCGGGTATCCCCCGAGCCGGATCTGCAGTTGCGTCACATCGGCGCCCGACGCACCCTCCGACAGGTTCCGCGACCAGGTGTAGCACCCGTCCGCGTACGCCGTGCCCCCGGTGACGGCGATGCCGCCGGCCGCGAACACCATGACCATGACAATCTTGAGCAGATGTTTCCCTGCACGACGCAGCACGAGGCCTCCCGGTGGGGCGGGGCGAAGCGGACAGGAAGCAGCGTGGCGGGCGGGTGTGACGCGCGTCAACAGGGCGCGGGTTCCGTTATTCGTCCAGACCATTGGCGGTGCGCTGCGGCGGCCCGTTCGCCCGGGGGCGCAGCGACGAGCACGCTTGCGCGGGAGCGGCGGGCCGCGAAGAACTTCAGCCCGGCCGGCGAACGAGGCCGCATATGCGGCGGGGCCGCGGGGGCGCGAGGCGCAAAAATCTTCAGCCCGGCCGGCGATTGAGGCCACCGGGCGCAGCCCGGTATGTGCGGCGGAGCCGCGGGAGCGCGAGGCGCAAAAATCTTCAGCCCGGCCGGCGACTGAGGCCACCGGGCGCAGCCCGGTATATGCGGCGGAGCCGCGGGGGCGCGAGACGCAAAAATCTTCAGCCCGGCCGGCGACTGAGGCCACCGGGCGCAGCCCGGTATATGCGGCGGAGCCGCGGGGGTGGCGGGCGGAGTGCGGGCCCCGGGGGGGCCGGGCGGGGTCAGGGGGCGCGGCGGGGGCGGCGGTGGGCGAGCCACGCCGAGGCGAGCAGCGAGAGGGCCAGCGCGGCCACGCAGGCGACGTCCCAGCCCGCCGACCCGGACGTCGCCGCATCGATCCGACGCGCCGGCACGGCGACCGGCGGAACGACGGGCGCACCGGCCGACCCCGGGGCCGGCCGGACGTCGCCCGCGCCCGCCACACCCGCGGCCGGCGGGGCGACCGGCGCGACCGGGTCCGCGGGCCCCGCGCCCTGCACGGGCCCCGCCCCCAGCAGCACCGCGAGCGCGGCCGATCCCGCGGCGAGGCCGAACCGGTGACGAGGCGTACACATCCAACGCATAGGCCGACGCTAGGCACCGCGCGAGCCCCCCGCACGCCCACCGCCGCCGAACGGGCCGCGCCGTACAGCCGTTGCGTCGGCCCCCCGACGCGGGAGGGTATCGGGTGATCATCCGCGCCCGGGAGGAGCCACCGTGCAGCCCACCGACCGACCGACCGTGACGACCGTCCCCGTGGGGGACGAGAAGGCGGGCCCGTACGGGGATCACCACCGGACCGGACGGCGCGATGTGGGTCACCCTCGTCCACGCCGGCCGCATCGCCCGTGTCCCGGCCGACGGCGAGCCGACCACGTTCGCGCTCGACGCGAGCGACTGCCGCCCCATGGTGATCACGGCCGCCCCGACGGCGCGCTGTGGTTCACCCGCTCCCGCGACGCCCGCATCGGCCGGATCGCGACGGACGGCACGCAGACCTCGTACCCGCTGCCGGACCCGAGTGCGGCCCGTACGGGATCACCGCGGGCCCGGACGGCGCGCTGTGGGTGGCGGTGGAGTCGGGAGCGGTGGCGCGGATCGCCCCGTAGGCGGGGGTGCATCCGGTCGGGCGCCGGGTGCGGTAGTAGGGGCGGGGCCCCCGCCGGACCGCAGGCGGGGGCCCCGCGGCGTCCCCCTGCGCGCGAGGCCCGAGGGGGGACCGGGACCTGCGCTCCCCTCCCCCGCGGCTCCGCCGCATATACCGGGCTGCGCCCGGTGGCCTCAGTCGCCGGCCGGGCTGAAGA
>NZ_JBHWZH010000017.1:0-63278 GCF_042728285.1 Streptomyces sp. NPDC060194
GGGCCGGGTTCTCCGGCCCGGCCCGCCGAACGTCCGGGGTGCGTCGGGAGTCCGCCCGATCCGGTCCCGTGGCCCGGTTGTCAGTGGCGGGTTGCACAATGGGCCGAGCGAGGACGAGAGGGGCAGTCATGGCCGTATGGGACGACCTGGTGGGGCAGGAGCGGGTGCGCGAGCAGCTCGCGGCCGCGGCGCGGGACGCCGACGCGCTCGTCACCGCCGGGTCGACCGGTGCGGACGTGCCCGAGGGCTCGAGGATGACCCACGCCTGGCTGTTCACCGGCCCGCCGGGCTCCGGGCGGGCCACCGCGGCCCGGGCCTTCGCCGCGGCGCTGCAGTGCGTGAGCCCGGACCGGGCGCTGGGGGCGGCGCCGGGCTGCGGGTTCTGCGACGGCTGCCACACCGCGCTGACGGGGACGCACGCGGACGTGACCGTCGTGGCCACGGAAGGGCTCACCCTCGGCGTCAAGCAGACGCGTGAACTCGTCCGGGGGGCCTCGCTGTCGCCGGCGGTCGGCCGCTGGCAGGTCATCGTCGTCGAGGACGCCGACCGGTTCACCGAGCAGGCCGCCAACGCGGTCCTCAAGGCCGTCGAGGAACCCGCACCGCGCACGGTCTGGCTGCTCTGCGCGCCCTCCCTGGAGGACGTGCTTCCCACCATCCGCTCCCGCTGCCGCCACCTCACCCTGCGCACCCCGCCGGTCGACGCCGTCGCCGACATCCTCATCCGGCGCGACGGGATCGACCCGCAGCTGGCCCACGACTCCGCCCGCGCCACCCAGGGCCACATCGGGCGGGCCCGCCGGCTCGCCACCGACCCGGCGGCCCGCGACCGCCGCTCCGCCGTGCTCCGCATGCCGCTGCGCGTCGCCGACCTGGGCGGCTGCCTCAAGGCCGCCCAGGAACTCGTCGACGCGGCCGCCGCGGAGGCCAAGCAGGTCGCCGAGGAGGTCGACGAGAAGGAGACCGAGGAGCTGAGGGCCGCGATGGGCGGCGGGCCGGGCGGCCGCATGCCGCGCGGCACCGCGGGGGTGATGAAGGAGCTGGAGAAGCGGCAGAAGAGCCGCCTCACCCGCACCCAGCGCGACAGCCTCGACCTCGCGCTCACCGACCTGGCCGGCTTCTACCGCGACGTCCTGGCGCTCCAGTTCGGCTCCCAGGTGGCCATCGCCAACGTCGCCATGGGCGACGCTCTCGACCGGGTGGCCCGCGAGTCGTCCGCCGAGCAGACCCTGCGGCGCATCGAGGCGATCGGCGAGTGCCGCGACGCACTGGACCGCAACGTTGCCCCGCTGCTGGCGGTGGAGGCGATGGCGGTGGCGCTGCGGGCGGGGTGAGGGCGCCCGGCGAGGCGGCACGGCGCGCCGGTGCGGGGATGCGCGGAGCGGCCCCCGCGCGGACCGGTCACCGCACATCGTAGCCGTCGCGTTACGCTCGGTCGATGCACCTGCGCCGACCGTCCCCCCGGCCCCCGCGCCCCGCGCGTCCTCTCCGTACCGCCGGTACCGTGCTCGCCGCGGCGCTCGCGCTCCTGGCCGTCGGCTGCACGGCCGGCGGGGCGCCCGCCGGGGACGGTGGCAGCACCTCGGCCCGTACGGCGGACGCCACACCCGCCGCGCTCGCGCCGTACTACGCCCAGCGGCTGACCTGGAGCGCCTGCCGCGCCGGGGACGATGGCGGCGGGGCGGTGCCCGGGTTCGAGTGCGCCCGGCTGAAGGTGCCGCTCGACTACGCGGACCCCGGCCGCGGCGACATCCGGCTCGCGGTCTCCCGCGCGAAGGCCACCGGCCCCGGCGCGCGGACGGGTTCGCTGCTCGTCAACCCCGGCGGCCCCGGGGGCTCGGCGGTCGGCTACCTCCAGGCGTACGCGGGCCTCGGCTACCCCGCCGACGTCCGCGCCCGCTACGACATGGTCGCCGTCGACCCGCGCGGCGTCGCGGCGAGCGAGCCCGTGCGCTGCCTCGACGGCAAGGAGATGGACGCCTTCGTCCGCGTCGACCAGACCCCCGACGACCGCCGCGAGACCGACCGCCTGGTCACCGCGTTCGAGGACTTCGCGCGGGCCTGCGGCGAGCGGTCCGCGAGGATCCTGCCGCACGTCTCGACCGTCGAGTCCGCGCGTGACATGGACGTCCTGCGGGCGGCGCTCGGCGACCGGAAGCTGACCTACGTCGGCGCGTCGTACGGCACGTTCCTCGGCGCGACCTACGCCGAGCTGTTCCCCGCCCGGGTCGGGCGGCTCGTCCTGGACGGCGCGCTCGACCCGTCGATCTCCGCCGACGAGCTCGGCGCGGACCAGACGGCCGGCTTCCAGACCGCGTTCGCCGCGTTCACCGAGGACTGCGTCGCGCGCGACGACTGCCCCCTCGGCACCGGCACCCCCGGCGCGGCGAGCCGCCGGCTGGCCGCGTTCTTCTCCGCGACCGACGCGGAACCGCTGGCCACGGGCGGCCCGCGCACCCTCACCGAGTCCCTCGCCACCATCGGCGTGCTCGCCGCGATGTACGACGAGAACGCCTGGCCGTTGCTGCGCGAGGCGCTCGCCGACGCCCTCGGGGACGGCGACGGCGCGCAGCTCCTCGCCCTCGCCGACACCTACTACGAGCGCGACCCCGACGGCTCCTACGCCAACCTCATGGCCGCGAACCCCGCCGTGAACTGCCTCGACGGGCCGCCCGCGTTCGACGGTCCACAGGCTGTGGAAAAGATGCTGCCGACGTATCTGCGGGCCTCGCCCGTCTTCGGCGCGGGGCTCGCCTGGGCCTCCATGAACTGCGCCGCCTGGCCGGTGAAGCCCACCGGCACGCCCCATCCCATCGCCGCCCCCGGCGCCGCGCCGATTCTCGTCGTCGGCACCACCCGCGACCCCGCCACCCCCTACAAGTGGTCGAAGGCTCTCGCCTCCCAGCTCGACTCCGGCCGCCTGCTCACCTACGACGGCGACGGCCACACCGCGTACGGCCGCGGCAGCGCCTGTATCGACTCCGCGATCAACGCCTACCTCCTGAAGGGCACCCTCCCGCCCGTCGGCACGACCTGCCGCTGACGGGCGGGCGTCGGGCTGGCGGCGAGCGGACGTCGGGCCGGCGACGAGTGGGCGAACACCGCGTCGAGGTCGTCCGGACGGAACGATCCGCCAGTACCGTCGCTGCACACCGAGGCGCGCGAACGGGGGGCGTGATGCTGGGGGGCCTCACGGAAGTCTTCTGGGCCGTCGTCGCGACGGTCATCGCGACGGCCCTGACCGGCCTCGTGCAGGTCTACCGGCTGCGCCACCGCATCGCCTACCGCGTCCAGCTCAACGAATCCATCCGGGTGACGTCCGACGGGGACGCGTTTCGACTCCAGACGTCGGCTGACGGCGGACGACCGGCGAGTGTCGTCCTGCTCCGCATCGAGAACGTCGGCTTCCAGGAGCTCCGCAGCGACGACATCGAACGCGAGCTGTACGTCTCCTTCCCGCGCCGCACCCTGATCGCCGTCGAGGCGGCCGAGGCCTCCCGCCAGGACCTGCGCCGCACCCTGGACCGGGAGCTCGTGCGGACCGAGGGCGCCGAACTGCTCGCCCTGCCCCGGCTCTCCATGAAGCGCAAGGACCACTTCAAGCTGCTGCTCGTCCTGACCGGCCCCAGGGACGCCGACATCCGGCTCGAAGGGCACATCCTGGGCGGCCGGATCGTCGAGGGCCACGCGCGGCAGCGCCGCCGGGACGTCCTGTGGAGCTGCGCCCTCGTGCTGTCCCTGAGCGCGGGACTGCTCGGCGGCTACGGGCTGCGGGCGACGGCCGAGCCGCCGGACGGCTGCCCGACGGGTCCGGGCGGCCTCACCCTCGTCGGATCCACCGCCTTCGGACCCGCCGTCACGCGCCTCGCCGACGACTTCCGCGCCCGGTGCGGCGACACGGAGGTCACGATCGACCTCGCCGGCAGCGGCGAGGGCCTGCGCCGGCTGACCGGGCCGGACGTCGTCGCCTTCACCGACGGCCCGGCCCCCACCACCCAGCCCGGGGTGTCGGGGCGACGGGTCGCGGTGATCACCTTCCGGGTCGTCGTCAACAAAGGCACCGGCGTAAGGGACCTGACCCTCGCCCAGGTACGGGACGTGTTCGCCGGCCGCGTCACCGACTGGGGGGAGCTGGGCGGCAGGCCGGGGCGGATCCGGGTCGTCGGCCGCGACAGCTCCTCCGGGAGCCGCACCGCACTCGAACAGCGCGTCCTGCGCGCGGCCGAGGGTCCCACCACCTCCAACGACTGCGTCACCTTCCGCCGGCCCCGCCCGCCCGGCAACCTGCTGCGCTGCGAGCGCCGCACCACGTCCGACGTCCTGGCCGCGGTCGACGCCGTGCCCGGCGCGATCGGCTACGCCGACTCGGCCGCCGCGTCGTCCCTCGCGCAGGGCAAAGCGGTCGCCGTCACCCTCGCCGGTGCCGCGCCCTCCGACGCCGGCGCGCTCAAGTCCGGGGCCTACCCCTACTGGGCCGTCGAGTACGCCCACACCCGGGGCACGCCCGCGCCCGGCTCGCCCGCCGCCGCCTTCCTCGACCACCTCACCGCCCCGTCCGGCGCCGCCGCCCTCCGCGCGGCCGCCGTCTTCCCCTGCGACGCCGCCGCCCCCGGCCTCTGCGCCTGACCTGCCCGTACCCCCTCCGGCAACCGGTTCGGAACCACCCCCGCCACTGTGTAGACTGTCCCTGCTGCCGACACGCCCCGCGCGTCCGGCCGCGTGCCGCCTTAGCTCAGTTGGCCAGAGCAACGCACTCGTAATGCGTAGGTCTCGGGTTCGAATCCCGAAGGCGGCCCCGCTGAAACCCCAGGTCACATAGCCCGTGACCTGGGGTTTCTTCTGTTACTGCATACGGCGGCGACGTCGGGCGCGTGCCTCCCTGCTGCTCGGGGTCTCATTTCTGGTCTCAGTGGTGGCCCGGGGAGCGGGGAAGAACGCGTCTCCCATGCGCTGCATGGCGTCCTTCGAGAGCGTCGACCGACCCTTGACGTATCGCTTGGTTTGGCTGATCTGGGTGTGCCGCAGGATCTCCATGATGGTGACCATGTCGACCCCCAGCTCATTGAGGATCGTCCCGGCCGTGTGGCGGCTCCCGTCGTACAGGCGGCGGTCGCTGATCCCCGCCTCTTCGAGCAGCTCTTTGAACTCCTCCCAGTCGGCCCGCGGATCGATCGGCCGCCCGTCCGGCCGGGTGAACACTGCGCCGCAGTCCTCCCAACGGTCGCCGGCCGCGGCGCGCGCAGCGTCCTGCCGAACCTTGTGCTCGCGCAGGTGCGGCACGAACGGGGGCGGGATGGGAACGGGGTTCTGACTTTTTTTGGTCTTCGGCCGGGTGAAGACGAGCCCGCCGCCTTTTCGCTCGGGGCACGCGCTGGCGTGGCTGGTGCACGTCTTCGGGCACGGCTTGGGGCACCCGCGCTTGTACGCGCCATGGACCCTGCAGTTCGGCTTGCAGGCGCCGAACCGGTGCAACCGGGTGCCGCACGCATGGGGGTCCGCGCAGCCGTGCCGCCAGGTGAGCCGTTGGAGCTGCCATCGCGGGTGGAACAGCTCCGCTTCAAGGTCGACGTACGACCAGCGCAATCCCAGGCACTCGCCCTGGCGGAAGCCCATGCCGACACCGACGATCCACCGCATGAACGTGGGGCGCTTCGCGGCGGCCCGCAGGAACGCTTTGGCCTCTTCCTGAGTGAACGGGTTCGCTTCCGTCTCGTCCACGGACGGCGGGTCGACCAGCGTCGCCACGTTCTCGACAATCATCCGGCGGCGGTGAGCGATCTTCAGTGCACGCGACAGGATGCGGTGCACCTTGAGGACGTGGGAGGGGGCGTGCCCCTCCCGAAGCATGGCCGCGTACATCGCTTCCAAGTGCTCGGGCTGGAGCTTGTTGAGCCGGTGGCCGCCGACGCCGGGGATGATGTCGTTGCGGGTCTTCGACCAGTAGTCGTCGAGGGACCGGGGCTTGAGCTTGAGGCTCGCGATTGTGGTGAGGTAGGTGGACATCCACTCGGCCACGGTGGGGACGCGGCCGGCCTTCGGTGCCCGTCCCTCGTCCCGCAGCTTCTCCAACTCTTTGACCTTGCGGCGCACTTCGGTCTTGGTGCGGGCGCGGCGGTGACGCCGGTCCGGACTGCCGTCGTTCTTGACGCCCATGGTGACGCGACCGTGCCACCATCCGTCACTGCCCAGGTAGATGGACGACTCCATGTTGGCCTTGCGGGTGCTCATGCGCTCCTCCATGGCAGCGGCGGCCCGGGATCGTGGTCCGGGGCCGCCGCTGGTGGGTCGGGGGTCAGTGGCTGTGCGTCTCAAGACTGTTCACGTACGCCTCAAGGTCGCTGCGGCGGATGCGCCGCGAGCGGCCCTGCTTGACGTACGCGATGACGCCGGCCGCCATGAGTTCGTAGATGGTGGACCGCCCGTAGCGGAGCACCACGGCGGCTTCCTTGGGCGTGTAGAGCAGTTGGTCGACGGGCGCGAGTGCGGTGCTCATGGCTGCCTCCGGGCGGGCGTCGGGGGACTTCTGTCCGAGGTGAGGATTTCTGCGTCACAGCGTCATCTGCGACATGCAGAGCTATGACCTGCGGTTTTGGTTGACGCAGGGTGCAGGGTGTGCGTCACGCGTGCGGCACGGTCTGCGTCACGGCGTGACGCAGATGACGCAGGATGACGCAGGCGGGTCCGTCTGCGTCACGGCCGTCCGCGCAGGTCAGGGGCTGCTTTCTGTAGCCCGTGACGCAGGTGACGCAGCGTCTTCCTACTTAGGAAAGAGGAAGGGGCGTCTGTAGGGGGCGGGTGCTGCTTCGAGCGTGAAGAAGGGGCCGCTTCGGCGCGTCCTTTGGGCGGCGCGGTGCGCCGAAGGGCAAGAGGAGCACCCGCGCGCGTGGCGGGTGGTGCTCCTCTTGCTTGTTCGGGTGCGGTGCGGTCAGAACGCCGCACCCTGTCGGTTCGGGGGCGGTGCAGCCTGGCGGGTCATGTCGAGGTGTCGGCCCGCGCGGGTGCGTCCGGAGTCGATGAGCACGCCCCGGGCGGCGAGGGTGGGTTGGAGGCGCTTGAGCCGGTCGGAGAGCACCTTTCCGGTGGTCGGCCACCCCTTCGGCAGGGGGCGAAATCCCTCGCCGCTGTAGAGACCGGTCAGGAGGTGCAGCCACTCGGTCGACGTCATCCGCTGAGCCGCGCCCGGGGTGAGGGTGTCGGCGTGACGGAGGACGGTCTGTGCCAACAGGTCGCCCTCAATGACGTCGTCGTTCAGGTCGTCCAGGCTGGCCCGGTAGGCGGCGAGCGCGCCCAGCCCGGTGGCGACGTCGAGCTGTGCGCACAGGTGCGCGAAGTCGGCCATGCGCAGGTCGGTCGGGGTTTCCGCCGTGGCGGCCCGGGCCTTGACGGTGAGGTCGAGGAGGGAGCCGAGCACGGTCGGCAGGACGCCGGCGTACTCTGCCCACAGTTCCGCTTCGGTGCGCCGGACCCGGGGCCGCTCCAACCGCAACGGCAGCAGCCGTTCGGCGAGGTCGGGGCGGATGACGCCGACGTCGATCCCGGTGAGGAGGAGGGGGCGGCGGTAGCCGACGCGGAAGACGTCCCCGTCGGTGAACAGCGCCCGCTTGACGTTCTCCGCTCCGGTCACGATGCAGCACATGGCGTCGGACAGGTCCGGCGTCATGTGGGACAGGTTGTCCAGCGCGGTGACCCACCCCGCGGCAACGGCGGCGATCAGGTTCTCTTCGTCCTTCGGCGCCCGGCGCAGGTCGCCGCTCATGCCCTCCACGATCCGGATCAGCATCCGCCCGCCGGTGGACTTCCCCGCGCCCTGCGGGCCGGTGAGGAACGGGGCCGGGACCGGCACCGACGGGGCGAGGCAGCCGATGAGCCATGCGATGGCGAGGCACTCGGTTTCGGCGGTGGCGAAGTTGCAGAGCTGCATGAGGGCGTCGATGCCCTTGCCGTCGGTGTCCCGCAGGGGCACCGGGAGTTCCCCGGTGAGCTGGGTGCGCCGCCAGGACACCTCCCGCGGGTCCGGGACGGTGATCTCCCACCCGCCGGGGTGGATGCGCACGGACCGCCCGTCGTCGCGCCCCAGGTCCAGCCACGTCGCCCCGTCCGAACCCGGGGCGACGCGGATGTGGACCGGCTGCACGTCCTCGCTGAGCGCGAGCGCCTCGATGAGGTCAAGGGCTTCCTTGATGGCGGACCCGTTGAATACCCCGAACCCGTCGCGGAACAGCCCGACCATGAGTTCCTGCCGGTGGCTGCCCGTGCTGCCCTGCGACCGGATGGGCCGGGCGACGGGGTGACCCTGGCGCTGTGCGTAGACGGTGCCGTCGGGGGTGCGGAAGTACCGGAAGTGCCCTTGCGCGTAGTCGGTAATGATCTCGCGGGCTGGTGTCTTCTCGTCCTCGGACACGGTCACACTCCCAGCGTCGTGCGGGCGTTGTTCCAGGCGTCGGTGCAGTGCCGCACGCTCTCGCCCTTGGCCTGGGCGGCGGCGAACAGGCGGCCGACGTGGGCGTCGGTGAGGCACCCGCACCGGCCGTGCGTGGCCAGCACCGCGAGGAACGCCCCGTACACGGCCGCGTGCACGCCGGACTCCGCGGCGGTGATCTGTTCCACCGCCATGGCGATGCCCCGGGCGAGGTAGGTCGGGGTGCGGTGCGGGCACGCCCCGCCGCCGGCGGGGACGGACGCCGACATCGGCCGGACAGTCCGGGGGTGCCGGGTGACCAAGGCGCGCACGGCGTCGGGCAGCGGTGTCCGGGGCCCGGTGCCGGGGCCGAAGCCGAGCCACCGGGCGTAGGACATGGTCGACTTGATGTCGACGCCGGGCCGCACGTTGTTCGCGGACTGCATCGCCCCGAAGTAGATCCAGTGCTCGCCGCGGGTGGTCGGCACGGTCTGGGTTGCGGGCAGGTACTCGCGCGCCCACGCCACCGCGTCCGCGTTGTCGAGGTCGACGACGGTGAGCCCCGCTCCGCCGGGGTGGTAGGCCACGGCCGCCGCCCGCGCCCAAGCCCGGCGCCACGGCGGCGACAGCAGGATCTCGGGGTCTGTGGTCGCCGCGGCCCACGCGTGGCACGGTGCCGTGCAGGCGCAGGGGCCGGGGGTCTTCATGTTCGGCCGGCCCCCGCACGCGTTCCCCGCGCAAGCCGGGCAGTTCGGGAACGGCACCTTTCCCACCCGCAGGGGCAGGACGGGGATGCCGCCGTTGGCCAGGCTGCCGGCGACGGACAACAGCTCACGGATCGGCTCTCGCCGGATGGGGGTGGGTTGGGTCATGCTGGTGTCTCCAGTTCTGTGCTGGATGGCAAGGGCGGCCCGGCTTTGGTGAGACGGGGCCGCCCTTGGTGTTGGCGGGGGTGGTTCAGGCGGCGCGGCGGCCGGTCTGGATGCGGCCGTCGGGGGTGCGGTGCAGAGCCCCCGACGCGGTGAGTGCCTTGATCTCGCGGGAGACGGTGCCCTTGTTGAGCCCGGTCGCGTCGGCCACGTCCTTCGCGGTCCGCGCCCCGTTGTCGACGGCGTGCAGCACCTTGTCCCGGTTGGACACCGCCCCGGACGCCACCGGGTCGGGCTTGACCAGGTGCAGCGGCGCGGGCGACGGGCCCGAACCCGTGGCGGGTGCCGGGGTCCAGATGGACTTGGGCAGGGAGCGGACGCCGGCGTCGTCGAGGGTCCAGGTGCGGAGCATCCGGGGCCCGTAGCCCTTGAGGTAGCCGTGCCCGCGGTACTCGCGCCCGTCGGGGATCTGGTGGGGGGCGTAGTGCGCGCAGTCGTCGAGGGCGACCTGTGCCTGTGTCGTGCCGGCGACCCGCAGGGAGAAGCGGGTGAGGAGGTTCGGCGCGATCAGCTTGTGGACGCCCGGGGCGGACCCGTCGGTGAGGGGGTACTGGGTGGCCCACCACAGGACGACGCCGCGGGAGCGGCCGAGCGAGGACAGCTCGATGAGGCGTTGCAGCCGGTCCTTGTCCCGGGCGATGACCGCGAGGACGACCTGTCCCTCGTCGACCGGGACGGTGAGTTGCGGGCCGTCCCAGACGCTGATGCCGCGCCGCTTCATGTCGTGCTTGCGGCGGGTCATCTCCGCGTGCGCGTCGTCGATCGCGGTCGCGATCTCGTCTCGCTCCACGGCGACGCGGCAGACGGCTTCCCAGATGTTGGCCTCTTCGCCCTTGCCGTCGATCAGCAGCACGTCGCCGCGCAGGTGGGCGGTGGCCATGAGCGGGCGGAACGACCACGACTTGCCGGTGCCGGACGCCCCCGACACCAACAGCCGCTCGTCGAACGGGACCAGCACCTCATCCCCGGTCTCCGTGTCGAGACCCAGGCTCATCACGGACGGGTCGGCGGGGATGCGGTCCGGGGTCCACAGCGACGAGACGTGAGCGGCGGCGGACCGGGTGGCCAGGGTGAGCATCGCCCACCCGCCCCGCGACGCGGACGTGATCCGGATGCGCAGGGCGGTCCGGGCGCCGAGGAGCGCGCGGATGGAGTCGGCCTTGTCCGCGAGGGACTTCACGGTCCACGTACCGTCCAACCTGATCTCGCACCGGATGCCGCCC
Organism: Streptomyces sp. NPDC060194; assembly: GCF_042728285.1. Taxonomy (NCBI): domain Bacteria; kingdom Bacillati; phylum Actinomycetota; class Actinomycetes; order Kitasatosporales; family Streptomycetaceae; genus Streptomyces; species Streptomyces sp. NPDC060194. Next base: position 10,551 of record NZ_JBHWZH010000017.1, read on the forward strand.
GGCTCGATCGCCGGGGGCGTGGTGACGGTGCCGGTCAGGCCCCGGTCGGGGGCGTGCTGCACCCAGTACGACGGGTCCAGCCGCTCCATGAGCTGCCGCTCCTCCAGGGACAGGGACTCGTCGACCGGCACCCGCAGGGTGCGTCGGCCCAGCGCGAGACCGACGACGTTCGCGCCGATGAGGAGCGCGGACGTGGTCGCCGGCCACAGCGTGAGTTCCTGCGCGGACATCAGGGCGGACGCGACCGCCCCGGGGACGGCGTGGGCCGTGTGGGTCTGGACGGCGCGGGTCTTCAGGGTGGTCGGGTAGTTGACCCGGGCCTCGCGGAGCTTGGACCGGGTGTCGCGCTCGTGCCGGGTGGCCGCCTTCGCGGCGACGCGGGCGGCCCGGCGGCCGGCCGCGAAGGGGTTGCTGTTCGCGGCCCGCGCGGTGAGCTTCTGCGACTTGGCGGTGGAGAGGGTGGCGCGGGCGGCGTTGTGCTCCTTCTGCGCGGCCATGAGCGTCTTCAGGTGCTCGGGGGTGCGGAGCTTGTTCCGTCGGTCGGCCTCCATGTCCCAGCGCGCGGCGAACGGCGCGCACAGCGGGGACAGGGAGTCCAGGGCCGACGTGGTGGTGTTGGTGGTGGTCGTCCATGCTTGCTTCCAGTCCACAGGAGTCCTCCAAGACAGTGGATGAGGGCCGGTGCGCCGTTGCGTGGCGACACCGGCCCGCCCTAGTTGCACGGGCCTGTGCTCCCGGTTGCGTCGAGGGCACGGGTTGAGCCCCCGCAACCGCAGGTGACCTGCGAAGTTGCGGAGTTGAGCCGTGAGGAGGGTGGGGGCCCTACGCGCGCCCGCGCGTAGGGGGCCGGAAAACGGGGCCGTGCAACCCCCTCACGGGGCCCTGTACGGCCCCCCGGACACCCGGGGGTCGCGGACCCTTGCAAGGGGGGTCGGAGCGCTCAGCGGGTCGCGTACGGCTGCGGGGTCAACGGCGCTTGCCGCGGCGGGACTTGGCGGTCTTGGTGTCGGTGGCGGCGACCGTCTTCACGACGGTGACCACACCCCAGCCGAGAACGAGGGCGAGGAACGCGAGCATGGCCAGGTTCGCGGCGATCGCGGTGAGGACGCCGACGAGGAGGGGGCCGAAGTACACCCCGGCGGCCACCGCCCCGGCCCCGACGCCGGAGCCGAGCGCGACGCGCTGGACGGTGCGGTCCGGGGGCGCGTGGTGGATGTGCTGGTGGACGACCTGCGGACCACCGCCGTAGGGGGCGGGGGTGGGCTGGTCGGCGTAGACGTAGGTGCCGTCCGGGAGCCGGACGACCTGAGCGCGTTCGGGCAGGGATTCCACGGGTCCACTCCTTCTCATCAGGGCTGTTCAGGCGGCGTTCAGGGCGTCCGGCATCCCCGTGGGGAGCGCGGTAGCGAGCAGGTGGTGGAGTGCGGCGGTGGCTTGTTGGGGGACGACGCCATTGCCGAGTGCCTTGAGCTGTGCGGTGCGGGACAGGCCGGGGACGGCGGTGACGTGGCCCTGGGGGAGGCCCATGAGCCACTCGACGAGGAGCGGGTTCAGCCGTCCCAGAGCGTCAGTTGGCCCGGGAGCGGGGCGTCCGACGACGCCTTGCCACCGCTCGACGGCCGGGGCGTAGCGGCCCCAGACCGGTTCGGTCCCTGCTTCGCCCTGCCGGTCCTGGTCGTGTTCGGGAGTTCGCAGACCTCCGCGGCCAGGGAGAGGCCGTGCGTTCCGGCCTGCTGCGAGGGGGTGCGTTTGGTCTGCCGGTTCTCGTTCGCCGACGCCCTTGGGGTCGGCAGGAGCGGCAGCACCACTTCCGAGAGCGGGGGCCGGAATCCCTCGCTCGCGCGGCGCCCCGCCGTGCCGGTGTCCGACGCCCGCGGTGTCGGGAGCAGGTGGCCGGCGAACACCAGGTCCGTCAGCGTCGGCGCGGTGCTGCGCGGGTTGGCGGCCGTGCTCTGCCGGGCTCCCTTGGAGTCCCCGACCAGGGGCGTCGGGAGCAGCGAGGAGACGGCCGTGGGGAGCTGCCCTCTCTGTCCGCCCCCGCGCCAGTCCCTCGCGGCCGGTGTCGGTAGGCCAGGCGAGGACGAACAGGCGCTTGCGCTGGTGGGCGGCGCCGACGTCGGACGCGCGAAGAGTGCACCAGCGTGCATCGAACCCGAGGGCGGCAAGGTCACACAGGACGGAGTCGAATCCGAGAGAAAGGTGCCCTGCGACGTTCTCAAAGACCGCGAGGCGGGGTCGTAGAACGCGAAGGGCACGGGCGATGTGGGGCCAGATGTGCCGCTCATCGGCGGTTCCTTTCCGCTTGCCCGCGGAGCTGAAGGGCTGGCAGGGGTAGCCCCCGCACAGCACGTCCACGGGCTCGACGTCGTGCCAGTCGACGGCCGTGATGTCCCCCAGGTTCGGCACCTGGGGGAGGTGGTGGGCGAGGATGCGGGCGGCGCCGGGGTCGTTGTCCGCCACCCAGGCCGGGGTGCCGCCGAACACGGCTTCCACGGCCATGTCCAGGCCCCGGTATCCGGAGCACAGCGACCCGACCCGCAGACCCCCGCTCACACCGCCACCGCACCGGACGTGACGTCGCCGGCGGCGGCCCGCTCGGCGCGCAGCGCGTCCCGCAGCGTCCGGCCGTTCGCGGACGACGTCCGCACCGCCTTGCGGATCGCCTCAGCGGTGAGTGCCACGTCCGGCCACGCCGTCGTCGCCTCCCGCGCTTCGGCCAGGAGCTGATCCGGCGTGCGGGTCGGTCGGGGTGTGCGGGCGGTCTGCGGGACCCGACCGGTCGCCGCACGCGGCCGACGGCGGTCCGCCGCCACCGCCCCGACCGGCACCGGGCGGACCGGGTCGACCGCCGGGACGTCGGGAACAGCCACGACGGCCGACTTCTCGAACACGGGAGCGATTGCCGGAGGGGTCGACTCCCGCAGGTCAGGGGTAGACCGATCCGTCCCGCTTTCCACCGTTTCCGCAACCAGGTCGGGGGCGGCGGGTCGGTGGTGCAGCACCTTCGCAACGAGGTCCGACCCGAAGTAGATCGACCCGACCGGGAGCGACGTGGCGAGCAGGACGAGCGCCCAGTTCGCGGGGTCCCAGTCGGCCAACCGACCCCAGTCGAGCGGGGCCGCGTGCAGCTCCGGGACGAGCCCGTGCACGTAGTTCAGGACGAGGGAGGCGACCGTGTAGGTCGCCAGGACCCGCAGGGCGTACCGCCGGTCGGACCCGGCCAGGACGAGGGTCGCGATCAGGGCGAGCGCCATGAGCCCGTCGACCACGACCGGGTAGAGGACCGCCCCGGCGGGGTCGGCCCCGGTCGCGGTGGCGACGTCCCGGAGCGCGTTCCACGAGACCCGGAACGCCATGCCGACCACACCGACCAGCGCGGCGACGAGCAGGATCTTCCCGGTGCGGTTCACGCCGCACCCCCGTTCACGCCGGCAGACCGGCGGTTGGCGAGCGCCCGGCGCGCGGCCAGGACCCGGTTGCGGGCCCGGCGGATGCGCCGCGCGTCCAGCTCCGTGGGGGTGCGGTCCATGGCGATGATCTGCGCGTCCAACAGGTCGACGTCCGCCAGGATCACGGGCATCTCGTGCTCGATCGCGTCCAGTTCCGCCGGCGTCGGCTCCATCCATGGAGCGAAGGCGGTAACAGCGTCCTGAACAGTAACGATGTGCTGCATGGGTCAGGTTCCTTCCGTGAGGAACGGCCCGAAGCGGCCCCGGTGGTAGGACACCGGGGCCGCACGCCGTAGAGCGATGAGTCCGGCTCCCCTCAGCCCCGCCCGTACGACCCCGCAGGGCCGGACGGGCAGGGGAGGCAACCGGCCGCCGCACCGTGTGCGGCGGAAGACCCCGAACCGCGAGAGCGCCATTCGTTCGGCGCTCCACCCCGGCGGGTCAGGAGGACGCGGGGGGCGTTGCTATCGGACCGGTCACGTCCGGCAGCGCCCGCAGTAATAAGGCGTTCACCTGCAACTCCTCTCTCGGTTCACGGACAAGGGACACGCACTGCAAGGGGGACCACGTCCCCACACGCCGGCCGTTGCTCGCGGTCGCCGGGCCACCTCGCCAGTCGGGCACAAGCCCTGTCCCCTGGCCTTCAGCGGGATTGCAGCGTCCCCGCCTTGTGCGTCATTGCGTGTGCTGAGCCTTCGGACGCTCGCCTCCGAGCGCCTTGGAACCGGGCGGCCTCCGCGGGCTGACGACCGAGGAGGCTCAGCGACCTAGGTCACTTGCCGTTGGGAGAAAAGCTACCTAGGTCACTTGGGGGGCGTCAAGAGGTCGCGTGACCCCAGTCGGAACGACCTAGGTCAAGTACGCTTTCTGGGTGGACTCACAGCCGAAGATGAAGCCCAACGCACGCGAGATCGCGGCCAAGCTCCGGGACGAGATCGCCGCGGGAACGTTCGGTCCTGGGGATCGACTCCCCGGCGGTCGCGCCTATGCGAAGAAGCTCGGTGTATCCCTGATGACCGTGCAGAACGCCTACGCCCAACTTCAGACGGAGGGTCTTGTGAAGGGCGTCACGGGAAGCGGCACGTACGTTCGTGATGCCGCCCCGGGCGAGGAAGCCCCTCGGGACTCGGCCAAGCGCGTCACGGACTTGCAAGCCGAAGTCGCTCGGGTCTCCACTGAGCTGGCCGACCTTGCGGAACGCGTCAAGCAACTTGAGTCCGCGGTCGGTTCGCCCGGAGGAAAACCGGGTTCGTAGCGTCTCGCGCAGTGTGCTCTTGGTCATGGCTTAAGCCTGGCCCGATAAGCGCTCAGCCGGTATGCACTCCGACCGCCACGGCACCGAATTAAACCGAACTATTGGCTTGGGGAGGGGTGTTGTCGCTGGACGCCGGGCTGCAAGACTGGCCGCATGGCCGAACTCAACGGAAACCCCGTCACCCTTGACGACCTCCAGGGCCTCGCCCTCACCAACTACGGTCACTTCACATCCATGCGGATGGAAGACGGCGCCGTCCGGGGCCTGTCCCTCCACCTTGACCGCCTCGTCCGAGACTGCCGCATCGTGTTCGGTGTCGAGCTCGACCGTGCCCGGACCCTCGGCTACATCCGCAAGGCGGCCGATGGCGTGACTGGGGTGGCAGGTCTCCGAGTGACCGTTTTCGACCCTGCGCTCGACATGGGCCGGCCGGCGGACGGTAGGGACCCGCACATCCTGGTGAACCTGCGGCCGGCAGGTGCCATGCCGCCCCCGCCTCTCACTGCGAAAACGTTCACCTTCACCCGGGACAACGCAGAGGTGAAGCACATCGGCCTTCACCCTCAACTTCGGCTCCGTCGAGACGCGCAGGTCGCAGGATTCGACGACGCCGTGTTCATCGAACGCGACGGACGGGTGTCCGAGGGCGGTACGTGGAACCTGGGATTCGTGGACCAAGAGGGCACGGTCATCTGGCCGGAGGCCCCCGTTCTGCCCGGCACCACGATGCTTCTCCTTCAGTCGCTCGATGCGCCGAAGCAGATCACTGCCCCGGTGCGGCTCTCCGATATCCCGAACATGGCCGCCGCATTCGCCACCAACGTGACGATCGGAGTGCGCGCCGTAAGCGCGATCGACGACGTGCAGTTCCCCCAGGACTCCCCCGTACTCGCTGCGTTGCGTGACGCATACGTCAGCATCCCTGGCGAGCGTCTGTAGACGCATGCCGCCGCCCTTCGCCAGGGGCGGCGGCTCAACCCGAGGTAGCCCATGCCACTCGTAACGAAATGGACCGGACGCGAGGTCAAGGCCTTACGCGAGGCTGCACGCATGAGCCTCATGGAGTTCGCCGAAAAACTTGGCGTATCCGACCGCATCGTCTCTCGATGGGAAGCGGACAGCGAAAAGGCCGCTATCCGCATGGTCAACCAAGCCGCCTTAGACACGTTGCTTGCGAAAGCCGACCGCGACGCGCAAGGCCGCTTCATCGGCATCCTTGCCGCGGATGACGTTCCCCTGCACCCCGTGATTGAACCGGGCGAGGACGAGACCAGCAGCGGTGAGTACGTGAAGCATCCCGGTGACGGAAAGCTCATGGCGCATGTCCCGGACGGAATCTTCCTGGCCGGGGCCGAAGACGAACCCGTGTGGGTGGATGAGTTCCACATAGACACGTTTCCAACAACGAACGCCGACTTCGCGCGCTTCTGCGCGGCGACTCGCCGCCGGCCGCCGGAGCACTGGGAAAACGGCCGGTGTCCTCGCGAGTTGTACGACCACCCCGTCGTTCACGTCACCTGGCGAGACGCAGCCGCTTACGCGGAGTGGGCCGGGAAGTCTCTGCCGACCGCGGAACAGTGGGAAAAGGCTGCTCGCGGGACCACCGGCCGCACCTTCCCGTGGGGGAATCAGAAAACGGCGGCCAAGTGCAACGTCCGAGAGACCGGCGTCGAGCGCACGACGTCCGTATCCCGGTATCACTCCGGAGTCTCGCCCTACGGCGTGTACGACATGGTCGGCAACGTCTGGGAGTGGCTGGCCACGCCGACCACGCCGGGCCGATACGAACTCCGGGGGAGCGCGTTTACGAGTCCGCTGTTCCGCGGTGTCCCCGCTGTCCCGAACGACGCGAGCGACATGATGCACGACGACGACACGGGGTTCCGGTGCGTTGCGGCACCGGCGCAGTTTCCCGGTCGGCCCGCATGAGCACTGAGCGGCCGACGGTGCCGCGGTCTCAATTGCGGTCTCAGACGTCGGCGATTCCGTCAACGTCCCGGGTCGTCCGGGGGAGTCTCTGAACGGCGTCGACCCGCCGGGGGAGGCGCATTCTCGGAAACCCGTGGACGCGTGCGGAAGTAAGATCGAAAACTCGTAATGCGTAGGTCTCGGGTTCGAATCCCGAAGGCGGCTCTATTGTGAACCCCAGGTCAAGCCTTTGACCTGGGGTTTCTTGATGTTATTGACCTTGGAAGCTGGGTCAATCGGGCCCTGTCTGTCTGTGCATCGTAATGCGTAGGTCGAAAGTTCGTTTCTGTGACGAGATCGACGAACCAAGGCTCTGAACTGGTCTTTTGCCTGCATGTAGAGGAGAGGTCAGGCTGGCGCAACGGGTCCCGGTGGACAACCGGTGGACAGACGTGCGTGAAACTCCGTCAGAGGCTTTCGTCACTCCCTGGCCAAGGGGTGAAAATTCACCGGTCTCCGAGGGGGCCGCGGGCGGCGTCGGGACTGTTTGGTTCTGACATGAAGCGATGGCGAGGAGGTTAGATCAGATCACGGACGCGCGTATGCGCGGAGGTCGTTGAGGATGCGCACCGGCGATGCCGAGTGCATGGCCAGCCGGGCGTCGAGCGCTGTCTCCCACTGCTAAGTCAGCCCGATCATGAGGCGCTTGCCCATGCCAAGGGTGACAGGGGCGTAGCCGGTCCTGCCCGTCCTCGTCTGCTCGGTCGACCAGTTGCGCAGTGACGCAGCCGTAGTGCTGGGACCCGCCCGGAATACCGGCCCCGGCGAGGCGATACCGCTGCCGGTCAGCAACTCGTACGCGCCGTGGATCCGCACGGAACGGTCGGACGGATCCGGGCGGGTGATCTTCGCGTCCTCCGCCGAGGCAACCAAGCGGCGTACGTGTTGTTCCTCGCGAAGCTGGCGGACAGCCCTCCACAGAGATCACCTACGTTAGACGAGACCCGTTCGGTAGGATGCTCCGAACGGGGGGATTTCGGCTGGCGTGGGACGAGTTGCAGCACACTCACCACGCGAAGCCCGAGAAGTCCTGCCGCATGCCGCTCCCTGGAGCACACAGGCGAACCGACCGCACAGGACTGACCGGATACACCGGGTACGGAGCGTGAAGATGGACTTCGACGTCGCCGCTCCCGACCCTGCTGGCATGGTGGCGTCGCTCAGTTCGCTCGGTTACTCGCTTCCCGCTGCCGTCGCAGACCTTGTGGACAACAGTGTCTCGGCTGAGGCCCGGAACATCGACGTCGACTTCACATGGGACGGACAGAGTTCCTGGATCGCTGTGACGGACGACGGCAGGGGGATGACGGAGCCCGAGCTTGTGACCGCCATGACGGTGGCGGCCCGCGGTCCGTCAGCCGAGCGGAGTGCCACGGATCTCGGCCGTTTCGGTGTGGGGCTGAAGTCCGCCTCGTTCTCCCAGTGCCGCAAGCTCACCGTCGCCACGGTCAGGGACGGAAGTTGGCACGTCCGGACGTGGGATCTCGGCGTCGTGGAGCACTACAAGGAGTGGCGGCTCCTCCGTGACCCCGGCGATACGACCACCACCCTGCTGCGTCGGATCGCGGGAAGCATGCAGCACGGGACCGTCGTCCTGTGGGAGCAGCTCTCCGGCTACCACAACACCGCCGTGACCAATGACGACGAAAAGACGCAGGCCCAGTTCTACGCAGAGGCGGAGCGTACCGAAGCCCACCTTGCGATGGTCTTCGCTCGTTTCCTGCAGCGTCCGGCCGGGTGCCGGATCCGGGTACGTGGCTCCGACCTCTCCCCGTGGGACCCGTTTCTGTCCAAGCACCCGTCGGTCCAGCGGATCCCCTGGGAGCCTCTACCGCTGGGATCGGAGTCGGTGCGCGTGGAGCCCTTCGTCCTCCCGACGGCACAGCGGCTCTCGCAAGCCGAATACGAGTCGGCTGCCGGGCAGAAGGGATGGCTGGGGCAGCAGGGGTTCTATGTCTACCGCCGTGACCGCCTGATCCTGGCAGGTGACTGGCTCGGGATCCGCGGCCTCCGGCGCGAGGAGAAGTACAACCTCGCACGGATCGCTGTGGACATCCCTGCGGAGGCCGACACCGACTGGGGCGTGGACGTGCGCAAAGCGAGCGTCGTTCCACCCGTCTCCTTGCGGCGTCACCTGGAGAGGATCGCCAGGTACACGCGCGAGGCGGCCTCCCGCTCCGCACGACAGCGTGGTCAAGTCGTGTCGCGGGCGCACGGTGACCCTCTGAAGTTCGCCTGGAACGTGAAACGCAACGACGGCCGGATCGTTCTGCGCATCAACAGAAAACACCCCTTGGTGAAAGCAGCGATGGACGACCAGGGCGGCACCCCGGACGTCGTCCGCTCGATGATCCGCCTCCTTGAGGAAACGGTCCCGGTCACGGCGCTCCGCATGCTCCACGAGACAGACACGGTCGACGACCCCGAACCCTTCGGCGGTCCGGGGCCGGCCGCTCCGGAGACCGTCGAGATCGCCCGCCAGGTGTACGAAGCACTCCTTGAGCAGGGCCGCTCGCCTGAGGACGCCCGGGCAGTACTCAGCTCCATGTCCCCCTTCGACGAGCAACAAGGTTTCTGGAACTCCTGACACCTGGTAGTCCCCACGCCCAACCGACCCGGCCGCAGGAGGTCGCTGTGAGCACCACCCCCGAAGACAGTCTCGAGAAGGCCGAGCAGACCGCGGTGCTGCTCCTGCCCGGTGACCGCCAGGCAACGCCGGCCGAGGTGGACTTCGCCGTGAACACCGCGGTCAGCATCCTCGCTGCCCAAGGGATCACAGTGGAGCGGGACCAAGTGCGGAAAGTGCTCGAGGCCCGGGCCTCCGTGTTCCAGGCCGATTCCTCCGCGATGAAGGACGACGACGGGCATGTACCTTGGCTCGCCGATGCGAAGGCCGACCGGAAGTGGGACTTCTGGGACCGCTACCGGCGCTACCTCCTGACCGTCTCCAAACTCCCGACGCAGGTCGTACGCCGACTCGACCAGAGCACCGACGACGTCCTCGGTGAGCTGGAAGACCCTCAGCGGGAAGGCGTCTGGCGCCGGACCGGGCTCGTGATCGGACAGGTCCAGTCCGGCAAGACGGGGCAGTTCATCGGGCTCGCCGCGAAGGCGGCTGACGCCGGCTACCGGCTCATCGTGGTATTCGCCGGGATCCACAACGACCTGCGGAGCCAGACGCAGCTCCGTATCGACGAGGGGCTCCTCGGGTTCGACACCCAGTACCAGTTCCGCTCGGACGACGACGCGCATCGTCATATCGGTGTTGGCGCGATGTCGCACGGCAAGCGTCTGAAGGCCGCGTCGCTCACCACCAGTCACGAGAAGGGGGACTTCGCCCGCAAGACGGCGGTCTCCGCGAACGTGCCGGTGGGCAGCGTTCCGGTGGTCCTCGTGGTCAAGAAGAACCGGCGGATCATCGACAACCTGCGGGACTGGGTGATCGACAACCACGGCGTGGAGGACCCGGAGACCGGCCGGATGGTCGTTCCCGACCTCCCCTTGTTCGTGATCGACGACGAAGCCGACAACGCCGGGGTGAACACCTCCAAGGACCCCGACACCAACCCGTCGGCGATCAACAAGGCCATCAGGCGGTTGGTCAACAGCTTCACGAAGGCGTCCTACGTCGGCTACACCGCGACCCCCTTCGCGAACATCTACATCAGCCCCGACACGGACCACGACGAGCTGGGCCCCGACCTCTTTCCGGAGAGTTTCATCCGCACCCTGCGGGCGCCGTCCAACTACCTCGGTCCCGAGCGGGTCTTCGGTCTGCAGACCGACGGCGACGAGGAGGACATCGAGCCGCTGCCGCTCATAAGGCACATCAAGGACACGGACCTCTGGGTGCCGGACAAGCACAAGTCCTACCACCAGGTTCCCGACTTCCTGCCGGAGTCGCTGCAGCGAGCCATTCGGTCCTTCGTCCTGACCTGCGCGGCACGTCGAGCACGGGGGCAGGTCGCCGTGCACAACTCCATGCTGGTGCACGTGACCCGCTTCACCGCCGTACAGCAGCAAGTCCGCGACCAGATCGACGCCCATGTGCGTCTGCTTTTCGACGTTCTACAGGACCGGTTCAGCAGTGCCCGGCAAGAACTTGAGGAAGAGCTGCGGGAGCTCTGGGATGGGGACTTCGTCCCCTGCACCGAGGACATGACCGGGGGCAGGCTCGACTGGGATGACGTCGAACCGCATCTCCACGCAGCCCTTGCGAAGATCACCGTCATGGCTGTCAACGGTGCCGCGAAGGACGCTCTCCAGTATTACGAGCGCCGGGAGACCGGCCTGTCGGTCATCGCCGTGGGCGGCGAGAAACTCTCCCGCGGTCTGACCCTCGAAGGGCTGTCGGTCAGCTACTACCTGCGTGCCTCCAAGACGTACGACACCCTGCTGCAGATGGGTCGCTGGTTCGGCTACCGTCCCCACTACGAGGACCTGTGCCGGCTGTACACGACGCGTACGCTGCAGCGCCAGTACGCGGAGATCACCGCGGCCACCGACGAACTCCGGCGCGACGTCGAGGAGATGTCCGCAGTGGGACTCACCCCACGCGAGTACGGTCTCAAGGTCAGGACCTCGTCGCTCGGCCTCGGCATCACGGCCTCCAACAAGATGAGACAGGGCACACGTGTCCGCCTCAGTTACTCCGGTGAGCTTCCCGAGACGACCATCTTTGACCTTTCCGAGAAGGTGGTCCGCCACAACCACGATCTGCTCGACACGTTCGTCGCGCGGCTCGATGCGCTCTCTGCCGGGAAGGTAGACGAGCGGAGCGGGAGCATTACCTGGAGTGGCGTCGCAGCCTCGGACGTCACCGAGGGATTCCTCGACTCCTACCTCACCGACCGGCAGGCCCAGCGGGTGCGGCCGGCCTTCATCGCGGAGTACGTACGCCAGTGTGCCAAGCAGGGTGAGTTGGGCAACTGGACGATCCGCCTGGCCAGCCGACTGCCCGAGGGAGCGGCGGCCGAGATCGCAGGCCATTCCGTCGGCCTCATCACGCGCAGCCACTCCAAGTCCTCGGACGTTGTTCCCGGCCGCTACACGATCAAGCGCGTACTCAGCCCCGCCGACGAACTCTGCGACCTGACCGACGAACAGAAGGAGCGCGCGCTGAAGGACACGAAGGAGGCCGCGAGGGGCAAGCTCAACAGGAAGGGCGAGCCCCTCGACCCCGACACTCCCCGCGGTCGGCCCCTGCGTAACCAGCGCCGCTCTGACCAGCCTTTGCTTCTGCTGTATCCCCTCAGCCCTGCCGAGGTGGCCAATTCGTCGGGGAACCCCGAGCCGGTCGCCCCTTTGGTCGGGTTCGCCATCAGCTTTCCGTTCTCCAGCCACCAGTTGAAGACCGAGTACGTGGTGAACGACATCTGGTTCAAGCAGGACATGGAGTTCGACGACTTCGAGGACGAAGAGTGATCGACGAGAGTGTGTGGCAGGAGCTGGAGGCCCACCAGCAGACTCCGGGCAGGTCCACCCGGCGGCTCCACCCCGACTCCCTGCACGACATCCAGGTGTCGGTGACGCACCCTGCCCTCCGGCGGATGCTGCTGCTAGGCACCGACGCTAGGACCGCCGACACCGTCCGTCAGGAGATCCACGAACTGCCGGCCACCCGTGGCCTGCAGCTGAACCTGTCGTCAGTGTCCGGCAACCACTACGAGCTCCAAGTGGTGCTCACCGACGACGAACTCACCGAGGTCTTCACCCCGCTCGTCACCGACATCGCAGAAGTGGTTCGGGACGCACCGACAACCGAGACGGCGGCGGAGGCCGCGGTTCGCCGTTACGTCCGGTGGCAGCAGCTGCTGCGCTCCGTATCGCGCGACGGCCTGTCCCGACAGGCCCGGTGCGGTCTCTTCGGCGAACTCCACTTCCTCCTTGAGTACGTACTTCCGGCTGTGGACCAGCACACGGCCGTCAGCTCTTGGACGGGCCCTCAGCAGACGAACCAGGACTTCCAGCTGCCCGGCGCCGCGGTCGAGGTGAAGACGACCACAGCCCGCTCTCCCCGGACGGTCCAGATCGCGAGTGAGCGGCAGCTGGACACGGCCGACTCGACGCCCCTCGCACTGGCTCATGTCGTCCTCGACGACCGGCAAAGTGGGCTCGGCAGGAGTCTGAACGCCTTGGTGGACGAGATACGGGCCCGTCTGACCTCACCGTCCGCCGCCCAGCGCTTCGAGAGTCTGCTGGTCCAAGCCGGCTATCTGCCGAATCAGCGGGACCTCTACGACCACGATCGTTACACCCTGCGTCGCAGCGAGTTCTGGACGGTCGGGGAGGGTTTCCCCCGCATCATCGAGGCCGAACTGCCGCCTGGGGTGGGCAACTGCACCTACACCATCGACGTGTCGGCACTGACCGCCCACAGCGTGACCGCCGAGACACTCGTCGACCTGATCCGAGGAACCCATGGCTGAGCACGACCTCCACGACTACTCACGCGCGCTGGTGACCGACATCCAGGCGCTGGCGGACGCCGAGGGCGGCTCGATCCCGAACACGTTCACCCAGCACGTACTCGAGATCCTCGAGGAGGCCGGGGTGGTCACCGACGCTGCGCTCGCCTACCACTCCTCCCGGGGGCTGGAGATCTACGGCTACGGTCTGCCCGAAGACGGGTCCAGCCTCGATCTCTACACCACCGACTTCAACCTGACCCCGATGAGCAGCAAGCTGACCAAGGCCGAGTCCGACAGGCTCTTCCGCAGGCTGTTCGCGTTCCTGGGCAAGCACGCGGCCATCCGCCCCAACCAGGAGGACAACACCGACGTGCACGACATGTGCGTCGGTGTGGAGAAGGCACTGTCGAACGTTCCGAAGATCCGCCTCTTTCTCCTGAGCAACCGGGTCAGCACGACGAGTGCCCCGGGACCCGGGGAGTTCGAGGGGATCCCTGTCACACACGAGCTCTGGGACCTTGCGCGGCTCCACAGGCACGAGACCTCCGGGAGCATCGGCGAGCCCATCAAGGTGACCTTCGAGCGTCCTCTTCCGTGCCTGGCAGCGCACAGCGACGAGCCGAACTACTCGGTCGTCCTGGCCGTCATCCCCGGCCGGCAGCTTGCCGAACTGTACAAGGAGCACCGGACCCGGCTGCTCGAACTCAACGTCCGGTCCTTCCTCCAGACCCGTGGTGGCGTGAACAAGGGCATCCGCGAGACCCTGCTGAAGGATCCGAGCCGCTTCCTCGCCTACAACAACGGCGTGACCGCCACCGCCTCGGACGTGGACTTCGAGACCGACGAGCACGGCAGTCCCGTCGCCATCAGGAGTATGACCGGCCTCCAGATCGTCAACGGCGGCCAGACCACCGCCTCGCTGCACCACGTCCTGACTCATGACAAGCGGAACCTGGACGGGGTCCACGTGCAGATGAAACTCACGATCGTCGACCCCGCTTACCTGTCCGAGATCGTTCCGAGGATCTCCCAGTACTCCAACACCCAGAACAAGGTGACGTTGGTCGACTTCAGCTCGAACCACGAGTTCCACGTCGCCTTCGAGCGTGTCTCCCGCAGCCTGTGGGCTCCTGCGACCGACGGCAGCGGTCAGGAGACGCGGTGGTTCTACGAGCGGGCGCGGGGTCAGTACACCGACAAGTCCGCCGAGCACGAGACCCGCGCCGCCCAGCGCAAGTTCAAGCTGATCACGCCGAGCCGGCAGAGATTCAGCAAGGCCGACCTAGCCACCTTCGTGCACTCCTGGGAGCAGCTCCCGTACTGGGTGAGTCGCGGTGCCCAGAAGAACTTTGCCCACTTCATGGAGCGGATCGAGAAGTCCGATCCCGTTGTGGACGTGCAGTACTGCAAGCGCGCCATAGCCACCGCCATCCTCTTCCAGGCTGCCGACCGGATCGCCCGTGCGCACTCTGCCGGCAGCCACAAACGACTGATCACGACCTACACGGTCGCCCGGCTCTCGCTCGCCGCCGAGAAGCGGATCGACCTCGACAGGATCTGGAACGAGCAGGGCACCACGGACGCCTTGGAGGACGCCCTCGACGAGCTCTGTCCCTTGATCATGGAGACGGTGATCTCCGGCGATCGGCACGTGTCGGAGTGGGCGAAGAAGCCCGACTGCTGGGACGAGGTTTCCCGCATCCCGTGGACGCTCCCCGATGCGCTGACCGCCGAACTCACGGCCGAGCCCTTCGAGATCGCCTCCCCCGAGAGCACCGAGTCCGACGAGGCCGAAGCCGCCGTCGAGGACATCCCCAGCGAGGAGTGGCAGGCTCTCGCGGACTGGGCCCGCGAAGGCCGACTCCTGCGCGCCCTGGACAGGCAGCTCGCCGACCGTGTCGCGCAGCGGCTCTCTCAGGGGCGACGGGTGACCGGGGCCCAGGCCAGGCAGGCGATGGAGGTCTATGAAGAGGCCCTGCGGCATGGATTCCACCCCGTGTCCGTCGGCCTCGACGACGAGACCGCGTGAGGGCGGCAGTCCCGGGCGGTCGTGGCTGCCGCTACAGGGTTCCCTCCCCCAACAGGTCGTTGATCGCGTCGTCTGCACGCCTCAGCACGATGCGCCCGTCCCCGTCGCTGAACACGAGCAGCCTGGTACCCGGGCTGATGCCTGCTTCGGCGAGGATCCCGAGCGGGATCTCCACACGGCCAGCCTCGTCGATGTCGAGTTCTGCGGGTTCTCGGATCACCTAGGTCAGTCTGCCACCCGGAGCACGCCCACGGCATGACCGCCCAAGGTGGAAGCATGGCCTCGTGAGCACACACGAAGGATGGGTGAGCACCCCTTGGAGCGCGCAGCTCCGAGGCCGCCGCGTCCGGGACACCGAACCGGAAAAGACCCTCAGGAGCGCCGTCCACGCCCTCGGGCTGCGCTTTCGGCTGCACCGTAAGGTCGCTCCCCGCTGCACGGCGGACTTCGTTCTGCCCCGGTACTCCTTCGCGGTCTTCGTCGACGGTTGCTTCTGGCACGGCTGCCCATCCCACGGCACGCGGCATTTCCGAGGGCCGAACGCCTCGCGCTGGGAAGCCAAGATCACGACCAACATGGAAAGGGACGCCAGGAACACCGAAGCGGCGAGAGACGCCGGATGGACCGTAGTGCGCATCTGGGAGTGTGAGGTCAGGGCCGACGCCGAGCAGGCCGCCGAGCGCATCGCCCACGCGGCACACCGCAGCGTCCCGGTTCTCCCGGCAGGACCCTGTCAGCCTGTGGTTACCGCAACATCCAAGGTGGCTTCAATTCCCTCGTCCTCCTGCGGACGGGTCGGGCAGTAGTTGCTCAGCGGACAGCTTCCACAGACGGGCTGCTTGTCACGACAAAGGTTCTCGCCGATGAACCTGATGGCGGCCATGCGCACCGGTGCGTTCCGGCCGGCGCCGAGAAGCTTGATGAGGTTGAGCCGACCCTCGGTCAGTCGGTTGGTCAGGTGCGATTCGTTCTGCTGAACCCTCGCAGCCACCCGCAACGCACTCTGGCCGACCAGCATTATGTCGCCGCCGGCCAGCAGCCTGAACAACGCGAGCTCAGCCGGCTTGAGCCCCATCACCTTACTGTGATCAAGAACCGAATCCGCGTTTACCCAGACCTCGGGCTTGTCGACGACCGGACTGAGCCTGCCCTCTAGACGCTTGCGGAGTGCTGTTGTCGGCGCTGCGTTCACGAGGGCGAGATAGACGTCCTGCGTCAGTTCCCTGTGCCCAGCGACCTCGTCCATCACGTCGGAGAGCTGCTTCGGGTGCAGCTTGCTTCCCGAGAGCACCGCCATGACAAGAGCACCGAGCGGCTTCATCTTCCGGCCACCGGGGAACTGGTACCACTGCTTGCCCGCACGCTGCTCCTTGGCCCAGCGGGTCAGCTCCTCACGTACCTTCGGCCACTTGTCCGCGGCCTCGTCTCCGGCGGGAACATCTTGCCGCAGGAGAACCCGGGCCGCGGCTTCGCCCAACAGCGGGGGAACCGCATTGCCAATTTGGCGGAAGGCGTCGCTCCGCGTACCTGCGAACCGAAAGCGGTCCGGGAAGGTCTGGATCCTCGCGGCTTCACGCACGGTCAGCGTTCGCGCCTCTTCAGGATGGATGTACCAGTAACCGTCCTTGGCGATGTGCGCGGTGATCGTGCGGCTCAATTCCTCCCAGTCCAGTTTTTTGTACTTGTCGGTGAATTGCTCCGAGTCGTACCTCTGGAAATCCTTCTCGCCCTCTTCTAGTTTCTCTTCGAGATCGGAGTAGAGGGTTTTGGAATCCATGACCGTGAAGATCCTGAAGTCGTCCTCACGAACCCGCCGCGTCATGTGGTCGTGAATTACACCCTTGTCTGCCCTTCTGCGCATCTCCTTGGCGAAGGAAGACAGTTTCGACTCCTGCTGCTCGTCGTAGTCGATGACTCGGGCACCCACCGCTTTCAAGGGCTCCGGATTGAGCGCAGGTAGGTCGCCGATGGCATCCCGAAGTTTGGTCTGTTTCTTCGGTTTCCCCCACGCGAAGTCGCCGCCGTCTCTCCGTGCGAGGAGGATCAGACGCTTCCTGTGCTGCGGCACGCGATAGTTCCACGCGTCGACGAGACGTACCTGGGTCACGTACCCAAGGCTCTCCAGCTTTGCCTCGATGATGCGGATCACGCTGAAGTCATCGCCGAGCCCCATGTCGGGGACGTTCTCCATGAGGACGGCACGTGGAAGGAGCCGCTCCACCACATCGACGTAGGCGCGCCAGAGTTCCTTTCGGAGATCGTGCGGGTCACGGTTGTGGTATTCGACCAAGTGCCGGATCTTGCTGCGTCCGGCACGACTGAACGGCTGGCAGGGAGGGCCTCCCGCCACGATATCGATATCGGCGCCGGAGTCCAGGATTCGCTGGACGAATTCGCCTCGCTGGTCGTCATCGCCGAGGTCGACGCAAAGACTCATTCCCGGGAAATTCGCTGCATGCGTCTCGCGAGCCCGCTCGTCGAAGTCCACGGCCGCAGCGGTGGTCCATCCGGCCCGCTCAAGGCCCAGGCTCAGCCCGCCGGCACCCGAGAAGAGGTCGACAGCCAGGCGTTTACCTTTTCCGTAACCGGACTCGACCCATTTCCTGAAATCGTCCGGCTCGCAGTGGTGCCTGTGCTTGTCCAGTTTGAGGTAGTCGCTCCGCTCCAGGGGCACGCCGTACGTGCTTTTCGCCCCCTTCTCCTTCGCCACGACCCACTCCTCCGTACCTGATGATCTGAACGACCTCCAGGAGATCACGCACGCCGCTGCGGAGGCAAGGCTTCCGGCCGGCCCACGCCGCCGCAAAGCCTCGTCTGTCACGCGGGTGACCTGCCTGTGAACACAGCTGTTCACTCACCGTGTCTAGTCGGTAACTTGAAGCAGTGTTCTACTCTTGAGTCACCCCATGTTAGAGGACACCCCCTGGGCTACTCCTCGGGACTCCCCAGTTCCGGTTGCGATACGTCCACGAACGTCGCCTGTCTCAACGAACCCCCGAACCAGAAGACACGTTCGATCACAGGGCTGTACCCCTTGTCGGGCGTCGGGTGCCGCAACCACCGTGGACCCGTCCCGGCACACGTGCTGCCCAAATCTCCTGAGCAGCGTTTCCGGAGCCCTCCCCGCCGTTAAGATCGCAGCTGGTACTCCCCTCGGGCGGGGGTGCGGGTGCGAAGCGGTCAGAGGGGCGAGCGTGGACTCCGAGAACACACAGACGTTCCTTCGTCCCCGTGCGCGCCTGATGAGCACACTCGGTGAGGAACTGATCAGCAACGAGCGGGTGGCGCTCACGGAGCTGGTCAAGAACGCCTACGACGCCGACGCGAGCCTCGTTGTGATCAGGTTCAACGGGCCCTTGGAGGAGGGGTACGGTTCCATCGAGGTGTGGGACGACGGGCACGGTATGTCTCCCGAGACCGTCCGGGACACCTGGATGGAGATTGCCACACCGTTCCGGCACCGTGCTCCGCGCAGCGAGCAGTTCGGGCGAAGGGTTCTCGGTGCAAAGGGAATCGGGCGCTTCTCCGCAGCCCGCCTCGGCGCCGTGACCGCGATCAGGAGTCGCAAGGCCGGCGGCCCTGAGGTGAACATCCGACTCGACTGGAGCGACTTCGCCGCCGAGAACGCCTACCTCGACCAGGTACCGGTCCAGTGGAACGTGGGCGCTCCCGAGGTGTTCGCCGACAACGGCGAAGCGCGACGCCTCTTCGACGAGGTGACAAGTACTTTTCGCGCGAGCGGGAAACAGCCCGCCTGGACGGGCTCTCACGGCACCCTAGTCCGGCTCGAAGGGCTTCGGCAGGACTGGGGGGCCGAGTCGGTGGCGAGCCTGAAGCGGTCCCTGTCCCGACTCCTTCCTCCTCCTCCTCCTGCGGAGCTGGACGTACCCGACCAGCCGGAGTTCGCGATCTACCTATCGCTTCCGGCTGGGCCGTTGGACCACCACACCGGTTTCGTCGGGGCCAGCGAAGCTCTGGCACACCCGCACTACCGCCTCATAGGGGCCATCGACGAAAACGGTCTCGCTGACCTGACCATGACCAACCTCACGTCCGGGCAGTCGGAGACTCTGAACCAGTACCTTTTCCCGTCGCACGGGAAGGCACCCAAGTGCGGTTCCCTGATGCTCGACCTCCGTACCTGGGACCTCGACTCGGCCTCCCTCAAGGAGATGCTCAACATCGACCTCGGGGCCCGCAACATCACCGAGGTCCGTAAGCTGATCAAGGACAACAGCGGTGTCGCCCTCTACCGGGACGGCTTCCGGGTGCAGCCCTTCGGCGAGGTCGACTTCGACTGGCTGGGCTTCGACCTCCGCCGCGTGAACAACCCCACCATGCGGTTCTCCAACAACCAGGTCGCGGGCTTCGTGTACATATCGGCGGACGGTAACCCCGGGCTTCGGGACCGGTCGCACCGGGAAGGACTCATCGACTCGCCCGAATACGAGGACCTGAAAGGTGTCCTGACCCAGGCCGTGAGCCGACTCGAGAGCTGGCGCTACTTGCTGCGCCACCCGAAGGGAGAGAGGCGCGAGTCGGGTCCGATCACGGCGGACACCCCCTCCGGTGCCGGAAGCGACCGTCACGGCCTGTTCCAGAACTTCACCCTCTCGCCCGTCCGGGACGTTCTCAACGCGAAGTATCCGGACGACACCGAGTTGAGCCGCGCACTGGAGGAGGCTCAGGAAACGATCGACGAGAGCGTCGAGAAGGTCCAGGAGGTCCTCTCGCAGTTCTCCCGCCTCGCGACTCTCGGAGCGCTGGTCGACGTCGTACTGCACGACGGTCGAACGGCACTGACGCGGATCGCCTACGTCCTCCGCCGACTGGACAAGCTGGCAGGCCGTAAGCGCGATGAGGACGAACAACTCGCCTCCGCTCTCACGAAGATGCATGTCGACCTCACGGCGCAAGAACAGGCTCTGGACCGGCTCTTCACCCGCGTCGAGCCGCTGAGCGGCCGGCGGCGAGGCCGCCCCCGCGCCCTGTCCCTCCAAGCCGCGATCGACGAGGCCGTCGCGGTCCACGAGGGCACGCTCAAGAAGCACGGCATCACCGTCACCGTCAGCGGAGAGGACGTGACAGTGACGGCTGACCCCGGCGACATCTCCCAGGTGGTACACAACCTCGTAGGGAACTCGATCTACTGGCTCTCCACCCTGCCCGAGGGGGAGGAGCGCGCCATCCTCATCGAGACGAGGCGGACGCCCGACGACGAGGTCGACATCGACGTGAGCGACAGCGGCCCCGGAGTACGTGAGGAGATCCGAGAGATGATCTTCGACACGTACTTCAGCGACAAGGAGGACGGCATCGGGCTGGGCCTCAGCATCGCCGGCAGCGTCGTGAAGGATTTCTACGACGGTGATCTGTCCCTGGTGACGCCAGGGCCCCTCGCCGGAGCCACATTCAGGGCAAGACTGCGAAGGAGAGTTGGGTGACGGACGGGGGCGCGGTGTACCGGATCTTGATCGTCGAGGACGAGGTGGACATCGCGGAGGAACTGTCCGAGATGCTCACGGAGGAGCTCTCGGACCTCGGAACGCTCGACATCCACGTCGAGAACGATTTCGACGAAGCGGAACGCCTGCTGGAGACCCAGGCGATCGACCTGGTTGTTCTGGATGTCAGGGACGCGACACGGCGTGGCTCCGCCGCGCACCCCAACCTGCAGGGCCGTGAACTGCACGACCGGATAGCCAAGACCCGCTGGGTGCCGGTCGTCTTCTGCACCGGCCTCGCGGAGCAGGTAAGCGACTTGGCGCAGCCACCGCTCATCCAAGTGGTCCCGAAGAACCGACTGGACGACGCTGTCACCGCGATTCGCGAGGGCCTCGAGTCCGGTGTCCCGGTCCTTACCCGGCACATTACCGCCCTCGTGGACGAGCACGTGCGCGGATTCCTGCGGGACGAGATCGCCCCGAACTGGGACCGGCTCGGGGCTGTTGACCGTAGCCAGATCGCGCCCATCCTCGTGCACCGCTTGGCGGCCTGGCTGAAGGAGAACGCGGTCGAGGCCCTCGGAGCCGTGCTCGGTTCCTCCGAGGACCGTGTGATGGGACACGCGTCGACCGCCCGGATGTACCTGATGCCGCCGGTCACGAAGCACGTGACCGCGGCAGATCTTCTGAGGGACCCCCAGGACGGCTGGTGGGTCGTCCTCACTCCTGCGTGCGACCTCTACGAGGACCTGCCCAGCGGCGGCAACCGCGCGGCCAAGGCCGAGTACGTACGTCTCGCCAAGGCGGTTCCGTTGAGCGAAGCACCCTTGATCGCACGTTGGATCGAGGCCGGATCCCCCGTCAAGGGGAGCCGGGAGCGGAACGCGGCTCTGGAGATGTTCCGCGACAACAACGCCCGTTACCGGATTCTGCCCAAGTACCTCGACATCCCGGACCTCTTGGTCGACTTCGAGATCGTGCAGTCTGTTCCGTTGGCAGAGGTCCGTTTGTGGACCCGCGTCGCCACGCTGGACAGCCCGTTCGCCGAGGCCATGCTGACCTCGCACGGGCACACGGTGGCCAGGATCGGCACCCCCGTCGTCGACTACGAGAACATCAAGCAGTCCCTGGGGCTGGACGGAAAGGGGAAGGCCACGGACCAGAACTCGGTTCCGAACCCTCGTACCACGACGAAGGACGGCAAGCAGTCCTGATTCTCGGCCAGGATGATCAGCCTGTCGGCCCTCTCGCCCGCGCGCTGAATTCTGAAGCGTGATCTGAGCCCGACCGTGTCGGGGATCTCAGAGGTCGTTAAGTCCGTTTCTGGTAGCGGCCTCGGCCGGGTTGGGTGAGGAAGCCTTGGCGGAGGAGGCGTCCGAGGCGGGCGCGGGTGACGTTGACGGCTGCTTCGTCGGTGGGCATGTGGAGAAGTTCGTGCAGGTCACGGGCCCGGAATTCCTGGTCGGGGTGTTGGTTGAAGGCGTTCACGATGGCCTGGTAGGCGCTGTTGGTCTCGGGCGGTTCGGTATCGTCGCGGGCCGGTGCGAGTTCCGCGATGATCTTTCGCGTGGTGGCCAGGTTCGTGAGCCGTGCTTCGGTCTCGGCCAGGGCGGAGGTCAGGTGCTCGATCCGGTCGCGTAGTTCGCCGGCCCGCGTCGCGGTCCGGTCGTACTGGACCTGCAGGTCGGCCAGGAGCTCGGTGATGTTCACGCGGCCAGCTCGAGGGAGTCGCGCCAGGCCTGGCTGGGCGTGGTGAGGCGGCGGGTCATGTTCGCGATGGAGGCCCAGTAGACGCGCGAGGCAGAGGTGTCGGGCCGGTGGTCGTACTCGCGGGCCAGGCGGCGGTGCAGCATCAGCGTTCCGTTGACCTGCTCCACGATCCACCGTTTCGGCTGCGGAACGAAACCCTTGCCATGATCGCCCGGGTGCGGCGGACGACTTGGACGTCGATGTCCAACAGGGCTCCGTGGATGAGGACTTCGTCCTTGAAGCCCTGATCGACCAGAGCCTTCTCCAGGCGGTTGCCGCACCGTTCTGCGGCCTGGTCGAGGAGGGCGGTGCCGGCGGCGTTGTCGTGGGCGGATGCGGCCAGCACGACGACACCGATGATCAGCCCCAGCACATCGACGGCGAGTCCCCGCTTGCGGCCTGCCACCTTCTTGTTGGCGTCCAGTCCCGTCGTGGTCTTCGGGACACCCGCGGCCGCGCGCACGGACTGGGTGTCGATGACCACGAGGGACGGGTCCTCTAATCGGCGGGCCTTCTCCCGGACCTGACACCGCAGGAGCTCGGAGATCCGCTGGTCAAGCCCGTCCTGACGCCACAGGCCGAAGTGGTAGAACACCGCGGACCAGGCAGGGAGATCGTGGGGCAGATAGCGCCACTGGCAGCCCGTCCGATTCTGATAGAAGATCGCGTTCACGACCTCCCGCAGGTCACAGCTACCGGGATCGCCGGTCGCCGACCGCTTCACCCGGTCCTGCTTCCAGGCTGCGATCATCGGCTCGATCAACGCCCACTGCTCGTCCGTTAAGTCGCTCGGGTACGGCTCTCGCTCCATGCCCCGGATCTGAACATGGACATGCCCGCCGTGTGACCGACCTGGCGATCGGTCACACGATCGAGCGATCACGAACCGAGAAAGATCGGACTTAACGACCTCTCAGAGCGGATCGTCGAGGCAAGCAACTTGCACAGCGGCTGACCGTCTTGAGCGGCCAGCAGATCCCGGACGGTGGCGAGCGGGGCCCCCTGCGGAACCGTCCTTCCCAGCAGTCCCAGTACCACAACAGCCGTGCGCCTGACGTCTGCTTCCAGCACGGCCCGGTGCAGGTCCATGACCGCCCGCGCCTTTTCTTCCTGGTATTCCTCCTCGTAGTAGGCGATCTGTCCTCGATGGGCGGACACCATCTCCGGTTCTCGAGCGACGTGTCGTGCCATAACTGAACATGCCAGTTCCGGATCGGACTTCAGATGGGACGTCACCAGGTCACGTCCCAGGAGAGCAGCACGGTGCGTTACCAAAGGGCGATCGGAGATCGCTAGGACGGCAAGGTGATGGAGAAGTATCACCGTTAGGGGCAGCGAGTCATCGATCAGATGTCTCATGCTCCTGCGCAGCCGGTGATCGAGCATCTGCGGGGCTTCCGACCAAGCGGCCAAGAGGCGGGCCCGCGACGCCACACCCGACCCGGGACCCACTTGCTCGGCCGACACCCCGAGCGTTCGCTGGTAGACGTCCTCGTAAGGAAGGCCGGCGTGATCAGTCCCGGCGGCAGCTTCCAGAGTTCGCCCGGCCGCCTGGGCCGCGAGAGCATACCGCCGTACTGCAGACCAAGCAGACTCCGTCCATCCCTGTTCCAGGCAGGCGAACAGCGCTTGAGCCTCGCTCCGATTCGCTCGCGCCAGGTCGGTCGCCAACCGTCGCTCTGCCGCGCTCGTACGGGACGGACTGAACCGGGACACCTCTTCTGCGACAGCGCCCAAGGCAACAACCGACGCGTGGAGACTCCGCAACAACTCCGGAAGCTGCTTCCCGACGGTTCGGCCCGAAGCGGTCCGCAGGCGCAGGATCTCCGCAACCTTCTCGTCGGTCTCCCGCTGAAGCCCGGACAGGCCGGCGTCCCTCAACACTGACTTCCATTGCGCGCGGGTCACCGGCACATAGGCAACATCCTGCTGTCCCGTGATCTGCTCAGGGAGCGCGGGGAGATTCAGTTTTTGGATTACCGCTTGCGTAGCGACACAGGACTCTCGTTCAACTGCGCCCAGTTGGTCGGGAAGGGATACGTCCACCGGCACAGGATGACACCGGCACCTGAAGCTTCCCCCAGATCATGGACACCTGGAGAATGGGACCTGAGCGGTTCCAGAGGAAGTAGCACCAGGTGGGAAGCAAGTACACGAAGCGGTACTCCGAGGAGTACAAGCGCGACGCGGTCGAGCTCGTGCGCTCGTCGGGGCGGACGGTCACGGACGTCGCGCGCGAGCTGGGGATCAGTTCGGAGAGCCTGCGGGGGTGGGTCAAGAAGGCCCGTGCCGCCCAGACCGGACCGACGACCGCCGCCCAGCAGGGCGGGGGCGACCGGGACGAGGAGCTGAAGCGGCTGCGGAAGCTGACCGCGGAGCAGGCGAAAACGATTGAGATCCTAAAAAAAGCGACAGCTTTCTTCGCGAAGGAGAGCGATCGGTGAGCCGTCTCTGCCGATTCATCCACGCGGAGAAGGCCAACTTCCCGATCGTGCTGTTGTGCCGGGTGATGAGGACCGCCCGCTCCACGTACTACGCGTGGGCCGCCGGAATCGTGGCCCGCGAGGCCCGGCACCGGGCGGACACGGCCTTGGCCCACGAGATCACCGTCATCCACGTGGCATCGAAGGGCACCTACGGAGTGCCGCGCGTGACGGCCGAACTCCGGCGCCAGGGGCGCACGGTCAACCGCAAGCGCGTCGAGCGGATCATGCGCGAACACCGGATCACCGGCCACACCCGGCGCACCGGCCGCCGCAGCCTGACCAAGCAGGACTCCAAGGCCGCACCCGCGCCCGACCTGATCGGCCGCCACTTCCACGCCGACCACCCCGGCACGAAGATCGTCGGAGACATCACCTACATCCCGACCGCCGAAGGATGGCTCTACCTCGCCGGCTGGCTCGATCTGGCCACCCGCGAGATCATCGGCTACTCGATGGCCGACCACCACCGCGCCGAACTCGTCTTCGACGCCCTCGCCATGGCAGCAGACCTCGGCCGCCTGCAGCCGGACTGCGTGATCCACTCAGATCGCGGATCCGAGTACACCTCCACTCAACTCCGCACCAAAATAGGCGAGTTGGAAGGCCGGCAGAGCATGGGCAGGACCGGGATCTGCTTCGACAACGCCGCCGCGGAAAGCTTCTGGGCGGTCCTCAAGGAAGAGATCGGCACCCGCTTCTGGCCCGACCGGGCCACCGCCCGCGCCGAGATCTTCACCTTCATCGAAACCTTCTACAACCGACGCAGACTACGCAAACACATCCGCTGGGGCTACCTCACACCCCACGAGACACGCCTGCGCTTCCAGCAAGGACAGGCCCTCGCGGCATAAGGCAACTGTGTCCATGATCACGGGGAAACTTCAGTCCAGGACGGTGCGGGTGCTGTTGACGCCCACCGCGGTCATCGGGGCGGGCGACCACCACCCGGGCGTGCACGGTGTCCATCGCGGTACGCTCGACCTGGCCCGGCAGGGCCTCGCAGACCACCACGGTCATCGCGAAGTAGAGGGTAACTACTCGACACGCCCCGCCTCTTGAGAAAATGGCGGGGCGCACGGGCCGAGGGTGGCGCCGGTAGGTCAGGGGCCAAGAATGTTGTTGCTACCTCGTATGTGATGCAGCATTCGCAGACTAGAGCAGCCCGGTGAGCCTTGCGGCGGCAACCACACCCACCAACGCGGCGCCGCAAGCGACCCCCGCGCCCATGAGGAACACGAGACGAAGCGTCCCGTCGCCGCTCTGCAGTGCTTCGCGAATAATTCGCATCCAACTTTTGGGCATCTGATTTGCCCTCCCCTTTATTTCATTCGTTCGACCGCTATTGCTGAGAGCTTGGACGAGGAAGAAAAGTGCTTAGTCTAACTAAATAATTTTTGCCCGCACTCTGCCTCTCGCCTCAACTCTGAAGTCAGTTTGCAGTCAAGGAGTCCGAATCTTCGTCTGCTTTGCCCTTTTGTTACCTATATGTGACTGGTGGGTGTGGGCCCTGTCAGCGCGGGCCCGGGGTCTCGTGCGCAAGCCACGCCCCACTGAGAAGCAGTCCGGTCGGCCCCGGATCGTGCCAGGGCCAACGGCGTTAAGCTGCGTGCCGAGCGGTTTCGGGCCGTCCCTCGGAACGGAGGGCGGCAATCGGAGTCAGCAGGTCGGCCCATGTCCACACGCGCCGACCGTCCTCACCCACGGGCAAAGGTGCGTTGGAATCGGGCCCGGGCGGGCACGTCAGTCGGGGGCCTGCTCGGGGCCGGTGTGCAGGGTGAGCTCGCCGGCGCAGTACGGGCATGGGCGATCGGGTAGCGGGGAGTGCGCTGGTCGAGGCTGAGGGCGCGCAGGGACCTTCGCACTGCATTACGCTACGGGCGAGACCGGCACCGAGCTCTTCGAGACCACACGCGGGCAGTGCGGGCGTGTGAAGGAACCCAGTCGTGGATGGCCTGTAGGGGTCCCACAGCGACCTTCGCTCGTCTCTCCGGCCGGTCGACAGCATTGCTGGCAGCCCGGCGGCAGTCTCACTGGCGGACCGGTGAGAGCCCCACCGGTGGACAGCCGGTGGACAGACGCCTTTGGACGGTGCATCACGGGGCAGCACACGTCAACGAGTCGCATGTGCTCTGATCAGGAAAAACGTCACCGGACAGCACGGCGAGGCACCACGCAACACGATCGCTCATGGTCTCGTAATGCGTAGGTCTCGGGTTCGAATCCCGAAGGCGGCCCCATTAGAACCCCAGGTCACACGCTGTGTGACCTGGGGTTTTCTGTTGTGCTGGGTGTCGTGGCGGCGGGTGTGTGAGCGAGGGGGCGGGGGTGCGGGAGGCAGGGCCTCGGAGGGGAGGCCCTGGGGCCGGCGGTGGTCGGCCGGGGGTTACCGCGTCGGGGACGGTGTGTCGGAGCGGGGTGCGGGGGTGGGGGGTGGGGTGGTGAGGGGGAGGTTCGTGGGGCGGGGGGTGGGGGGTGCGGACGGGGGCTGTGGGGTGGGGGAGGTGCGGCGGGGGGAGGGGGATGCAGCCGTCCGGGCGCGGGGTGCGGTGGCGCGGAGGAGGGAGCGGTGGTAGCGGCTCCGGAGCGCGGTGTAGCCGCCGGCGGGCAGGAGGAGGCGCAGGGTGGGGACGAGGGCGCGCACCACGCGGTGGGCCGGGCAGTTGGTGAAGGCGGTGGGGCGGGCGGGCGCCGGGGCCGCGGGCTTCGGGCCGCCGGGTGACGTCGCGGCGACGGCGAGCTTGAGCCGGGGCAGGCGGGGGGCGCTGAGCCAGCCGCCCATGTTCAGGCGGAGGCGGAGGTGCCAGGTGCCCGGCTCCAGCGGTCCTGACAGGGCGTCCACGCCGGCGGGGTCGACGGTGCACCGTGTCATCCAGTGCATCTGCCACAGGTCGGGGTCCGCGGGGTCCGCGACGGGGACGAGTTCCGACGTCCCGGTGGTCACGACCAGTTGGGTGCCGCCGCTCTCGTGGTGGACCATGGCCTGCGCCCGGGCCCCGGTGAGCGGCTCCGTGAGGTCGGGCTCGGCGTCGAGGGGGAGCGTGCCGAGCGGCGCGGGGAGCCTCCAGTGCCAGCGCACCGCCTTGGCTCCCGACGCGGTCTCGCGCACGGTCCGGCTGAACAGGAGCGGGACGGTCTCGCCGGTCCCGGCGTCGGTGTGCACCAGGGTCGTGCGGGTGTGCAGGTGGATTCTCCCGCCCTTCACCACGGCCTCCTCGACCCGCGGCTGCTGCCGCACCTCCGCCTCGAAGCGGGCGTAGGCCTCGATGGCGTCGTGGTCGCCGGCGCGGCACAGCCGGGACAGCACGGCCAGGCGCGCGGGCAGGTGCCGGTCCGCCTTCGGCGGCAGTTCGGCGGCCAGGTCGACGACGGCCCGGCGCCAGGCGGCACGTCGCTCCTCGTCCTGGGCCAGGAAGCCCTTGCCGGTCAGCCGCTTGAGGGCCTTGCTGCCGTACCAGTTGGCGATGAAACGGTGCCGCAGGTCGTCGTCGGCCACATAGGTGTCGGGAGCGTGCAGCAGGGCGATGATCCGCCGGACCGAGTCGATGTACGGGCCGGGTTCGATGGGGGAGTAGCTGATGTTGTGCTTGCCGTTGCGGTGCCGCACCCAGTGGTACGTCGTGTAGTCGGCGACCGTGCTGACCTGCTGGGCGAGCAGGTAGGCCCGCAGCATGAACATGTGGTCCTCCAGCCGCACCCGCCCCTCCTCGAAGCGCAGCCGGTGGTCGAGGAGGAACTGGCGGCGGAAGAGCTTGTGGACCGTCATGGAGCCCAGCAGCACCGGGTTCTCGCGCAGCGAACCGGGCGCCAGCTTCCTGGCGAAGGGCGCGCGCGGGGCCCCGCGGCCGTGCCCGGCCATGCGGCCGGCGACGATGTCGGCGCCGGTCTCCTCGGCCCGTGCGTAAAGCCTTTCGAGGGCTTGCGGGGCGAGCCAGTCGTCGTCGTCCACGAAATGCACGTACTCGCCGCGCGCACGTTCCACTCCCGTGTTGCGCGGGCGGCCCGGCCATCCCGAATTGCTCATGGCGACGAGCTGCATATTCGGTTCGTCCGCCAATTCCGCGGTGAGCAGGGCGACGGTGTCGTCCGTCGAGCCGTCGTCCACGTAGACGACCTCGAAGTCGGAGCGGGGCATGGTCTGGTTGCGGAGCGAGTCGAGGCCGGGCAGCACGCCGTCGCCGGTGTTGTGGGTCGGGATGATGACGGTGACCTTCACGGAGTCCCTCTCGTACTGGGCGGTGTCAGGTGCTGCACCGGGGCGGGCCGTCGTGGAATTCGGCCCTCGTCGTCCACCTCTCGCTCCGCACGCGAAGAACGCGGTCTGTCCGGTGGAGAGGAATCGCGGTAAAGATAACAGTGCCGACGGCGATATATCGGGGACGGATAATCGCATTTACATTCATTAGCTCCGGCAAGGAAAAACGGAATTCACGCGGCGTCATATGCGGCCCTGTTCGAAAAGGCGGCCTTTCTGTCGAACCGATCGACGGCGTCGTTCCGACCGATGCGGCGGGGCGCCGAAGGGCGGGCGACCCCCTGGCGGCGGGTTGCGTTGCTCCGTCCGGGGGAACCTGCGGCGGATCGGGCGGGCGGGTCCTGTGGCGCGGCCGGTGGTCCGGGCGGGTGGTCTGTGCTGGAGGGATGACGTACTCCGAACGGCACAGCACCCCGCGGCGCGGCAGGCCCCAGGGCCCGCGCCACGTCCCCCGGTCGTCCCCCTCCGCCCGGTCCCGGCGCGCCGGGGTGGTCGCCGCGGTCGCCCTGGCGGCCGCCCTCGGCCTCACCCCGGGCGCCGCGGCGCACCCCACCGCAGCACCCGCGGCGCACCCCACCGCCGCACCCGCGGCGCTCCCCATCGCAGTACCCGCGGCGCACCCTGCCGCAGCACCCGCGCCGGCCCCCTCCGCCGCCCCGAAGCCCCCCGTCGTGGTGACCCTCGGCGACAGCTACCTCTCCGGTGAGGCCGGTCGCTGGCGCGGCAACAGCCTGGTGGCGGACGCGGGCGGCGCCGGGACGGACCGGACCTGGGAGGGCGACCGGGCGGCGTACGACACCGACCGCGTCTACGGCGCGACGCACACGTCGGGCTGCCACCGCTCCGACGTGGCCGCCGTCCGCAGCGCCGCGATCACCGTCGGCGGGCGGCCGCTGCCGATGGCGCAGCGGGTCAACCTCGCCTGCGCCGGGGCGACGGCCGAGGCGGTGCTGCTGCCGGAGGACGGGGGGCGCGCGTTCAAGGGCGAGCGCCCGCAGGCCGAGCGGCTCGCGGAGATCGCCGAGGACCACGACGTCGAGCTGGTGGTGCTCTCCTTGGGCGGCAACGACCTGCGGTTCGCCGAAGTGGTCCGCGGCTGTGCGGCCGCGTTCCTGAGGCCCGTCGGCGGCCGGCCGTGCTCGAAGACGTCCCGTGCGGCCGTCGCGGACGGGCTGCCGAGGATGCGGACGGCGGTCGCGGGCGCGGTGGCGAGCATCCGCAAGGCGCTGGCCGGCGCGGGGCAGACCGAGGGCGGGTACCGGCTCGTCGTCCAGTCCTACCCGGGCCCCCTGCCGCCCGGCGCGCGCCTGCGCGCCTTCGACTCGCGGTACGACCGGGCCGCCGTGGGCCGCTGCCCCTTCTTCGACGCGGACCTCGACTGGGCCCACGACGACGCCGTCCCCGCGATCAGCCGCACGCTGGCCGCCGTCGCCGAGGACGCCGGCGCGGAGTTCCTCGACCTGTCCCGCGCGTTCGAGGGGCGCGAGGTGTGCGCGCGGGGAACGGAGCGGGCCACCGCGGACGTGCCGCCGTCGGGGGTGAGCGCCGAGTGGGCGCGGTTCGTGGTGAGCGGGGCGGGGCCGGGGCAGGTGCAGGAGTCGCTGCACCCGAACGCCTACGGCCAGCGCGCGCTCGGCGCCTGCCTGGCACGGGTGTACGGGGTGCGGGGGTTCCAGGCGCACGCCTGCGTGAACGTGGCGGGCCGGGGGCCGGAGGAGATGCGGCTGGTGAGCACGGCGACGACGGTCGCCGGCTGAGGACACACGAGAGGGGGCGGGACCCTGAGAACCATTGGGCCCCGCCCCCCCCGTCAAGGTTGACTACTTCGCCGTGATGAGGCCGTGCGGCGGCACCTTCACCGTCCGCGCGCCCTTGGTCCCGCCGAGCACCACCTTCCGCAGCGCGCTGTTGTTCTCCAGGTTCGTCTCCTTGAGCCGCTTCTCCGGGTTGGCGAGCACCTGGATGTAGTAGGTGCCGTTCGGCAGGCTCGTGATGTCGAAGGACTGCCCGGGCAGGTCCTGCGTGTAGGTGTCACCGGACCCGACGTCGAGGACCTCCCGCACGGAGATCGAGTTCTCCTGCCCGCACGCCGTGGACAGGTCCGTGTTGTTCGGGTGCCAGTTCGCGTTCGGCACGGTGTAGTCGACCGCGTCGGTGTTGGCGAGGCAGAAGGCCTCCTTGCCGCTGCGGACCGATTCCTTCTTGTTCTCCTTCAGCAGCCGGTAGCTGGCGAAGTCCGTGAAGTGCCAGTGCTCGTGGCCCTTGCGCGGGTCCCACTCCATGGTGCCGGTGGGCGTGTAGCCGACCTGGTTGCCGGCCGCGTCGTAGAAGTACTGGTAGGCGTCCATCAGCTTCTTGCCCGGGGCGCGGAAGCCGTCGACGACCAGGGTGGCGGGGCCCGCGTTCCAGACGTTGGCGCTGAACGCCAGGTAGTCCTTCTTCTTCTGCTTGTCGATGCGCATCCCGAAGGCGGGCAGCGAGCGCAGGT
The DNA here is from genome assembly GCF_042728285.1 of Streptomyces sp. NPDC060194. Taxonomy (NCBI): domain Bacteria; kingdom Bacillati; phylum Actinomycetota; class Actinomycetes; order Kitasatosporales; family Streptomycetaceae; genus Streptomyces; species Streptomyces sp. NPDC060194. The sequence goes on from NZ_JBHWZH010000017.1 coordinate 42,081, forward strand.
CGGGCTTGGGAACGTCCGGCACCGCCGCCCTGCCCGTCGGCCGCGCCGGGTTGGGGCCGAGCGCGGGCGCCTGGCGGGAGCCGTCCGTCTGCCCGGTGCCGTCGCCGACCTCCGCCGACGGGGCGGTCTTGCGCAGCGCCGCCTTCTTCGAGGCCCAGGGCAGGGCCGGCGGGGCGGGGGTGTAGGGGCCGTGGCCCACGTTGTACGACGGGCCTGCGCCGCTGGTCTCGGCGGCCGGGGCGGCCGGGCGCTGGGTGCCGTGCGCGCCGTGGGCGGAGTGGGCGCTCCGGGCCGAGAACGACGACTCGTCCTCGTAACTCCGCTCGCGGACGGTCAGCTTGACCGTCACCGGCTTGTTCGCGATGCCGAAGAGGGTCCGGTACTTCTCGGCCACGGAGACCTTGGCGGTGTACTTGCCCTTGGCCAGCTTCACGGGCCGGGAGGAGTATCCGGCGTAGGTGTTGGAGGCCCACCCGTCGGGCACGCCCCACACGGAGCCCAGCGTGAACGGGTTGTAGGGGCAGCTCTCCGGGAACCGCGACTTCGCGGGAGCGTCGGGGCGGACGCGGCCGGAGGCGTTGTTCGGGCAGTAGGCCTCGGTGCGGGTGAGGACCTTCTTGCCCTTGGCGTCCTTGATCTCGACCGAGACGAAGCCCGGGAGCCCGGCGAAGTCCTTCACCAGGCCCTTCGGCAGGGTCTTGGCGGCCGTCCCCGAGCCGGTGCGGATGATCTGCTGGACCGCGATCGGCGTCCGGTAGGACGGGTTGCGGGTCACCTTCAGCTCGAAGTCGCCGCCGTCGGCGCGCAGGTACGTCCCGAGGTCGAGGTAGACGCCCGGGTCCTCCTTGTAGGAGTCGAGCGTGAGCGAGTCCGTCGCCGCGATCAGGCTCAGCTCCGGCGCCCCGTCGGCCTTCGGCGCCTCGGGTGCGGCCGCCACGACGCCCGCGGTCACGGCGAGCGCCGCCCCCGAGGCGAGCGCGCAGCGCCACAGCCGGTTCGGTGGTGTCCTGGTCATGGTGCCTCTGCTTCCGGTCTCCGGCTCCCGCGCTCCGGCGGGCTCCCGGCTCCCTGCTTGGTCATGTCGGCGTGCCCGGGGGCATGGACGAACAGCGGGCCCCGCCGGAGCCTTCCGCCCCGTCCGCGGGCCGGTCATTGCCTGCGGACCTCCGGGCGGGCTCCGGTCGTGAAGACTGTCCCCCGCGTGAGAGAGTCCCGCGGGCGCGAAAAGGTTCACCGACACGCGCGGATGGCTCGACTCTTGGCCGAAAACAGTCGTCGTGGCCTTCGACGGTGCGCCCGCCCTGGCCTCGGGGGATGATCACCGGTGTAGTCCGGTACGTCATCGATCCGGCCGAGACCGAGGCCTTCGAGCGGTTCGGCCGGCGCTGGATGGAGCTCGTCGACCGGCACGGCGGCACCCACCACGGGTACTTCCTGCCCGGCGAGGGCGCCGGCGACGAGGCCCTGGCCCTCTTCAGCTTCCCGAGCCTCGCCGCGTACGAGGAGTACCGGGCGCTCTTCGGTCGCCATCCCGACTTCGTCGCCGCCGACGCCATGCGCGACGAGAGCGGCTGTGTGCTGCGGAGTGCTGCGGTACTAGCGGACCTTCATGCGCCCGATGCTTCCGGACCCGCCCGGTTCGGCGACGGATGGCTAACATGTGGCCAACGGTCGGCGCGGGTCGCGGGGCGGGGGCGTGGCGGGATGCGGAGGGACGGGGCGCTCGAACTCCCGCCGTGCGCGGAGCGGTTGGTCGGCCGTGACGCGGAGGTCCGGGCGCTGACCGACGCGCTCACGGCGCCCGCCCCCACCGGACGTACGGGCGCGGCAGGCCCCACGGGCCCGCGCGGGGGCGCCGTCCTGCCCCCTCGGCCCGGCTCCGGACCGGTCACCGGGCCCGCCGGCCGGGCCCGTACCGCCGTGGTGAGCGGGGTGGCCGGGGTCGGGAAGAGCGCGCTGGCGCTGCGGGTGGCACACGCGTCGGGCGCGGAGTTCCCCGACGGGCGGGTGTACCTGCGGCTCGGCGGCGCCCGGCGGCCGCTCGCGCCCGGCCGGGCCCTGGCGGCCCTGCTGCACGGGCTCGGGGCGGGGACGGTCCCGGCCGAGGACGGCGCCGCGGCCCGGCAGTTACGGGACCGGCTCGCCGGGACGCGCACGCTGCTCGTGCTCGACGACGCCGAATCCGCCGCGCAGGTACGGCCGTTGCTGCCCGACGAGCGCGGGTGCGCGGTCGTCGTGACGAGCCGGGAGCCGCTGCCGGGGCTCATCGGGGCGGTCGGACTGCGACTCGGGCCCTTGACGGCGGCGGCAGGCGAGGAGCTGCTCGGGGTGGCCGGGGCGGAGCAACTGGCGTGCGCCTGCGGCGGGTTGCCGCTGGCGCTGCGGCTGGCCGCGGCGCGGCTCGCCGCCCGGGACGCACCGGACCCGCACGCACTCGCAGCCCAGCTCGCCGACGAGGCCGCGCACGTCGGCCGGCCCGGACGCGACGACGCCGGCCTGCACGGCCCGCTCACCGTCGCCGCCTCCGCCCTCTCCGCCGAGTCCGCGCTCGCCCTGCGGCGCATCGGCGCGCTCGCCCTGCCCTGGTACGGGGCCGGGTCCGCGGCGCGGCTGATGGGGGCCACGGACGAGCGCGCCGTGCTCGCCCTGGAGGGGCTGGCCAGGGCCGGTCTCGTCGAGCCCGCCGGGCCGGGGCGGTTCGCGCCGCACGACCTGGTCCGCGCCTTCGCGGGCGAGCCGGCCCCGGGCCGGGACGGCGAGGCCGCCGCCGACCGCGTCCTGCGCTGGTGCACGGCCCGGGCGCGGGAGGCCGCCCTCGTCCTCCTCCCGCCGGGCCCCGACCGCGACCGCCGCCTCACCGGCGTCCTCGGCGACGCCGAGCCCTTCGCCGACGCGGACGCGGCCCTCGCCTGGGCCGACGCCGAGCTGCCCGTCCTCACCGCGCTCGCCGAGGAACGGGCGGCCCGTGCGCCGGGACAGGTCCTCGCGCTGATCCGGTGCGTCGTGCCGTACCTGCAACAGCGGCTGCTGCAGACCGAGTCGGCGTGGATGTGCGAGCTCGCCGTCGGCACCGCGCAGCGGCTCGGCGACCCGGGCGCGGAGGCGCAGGCGCGGGTCGACCTCGCGACGGCCCGGCACCTGGCGGGGCGGACGGACGAGGCGCGGGTGCTCGTCGCGGAGGCGGAGGAGCTCCGGGCGGGGGATCCGAACCGGTCTGCAACATCGCACACCCCCCGCCGCATCAAAGGGGTGACCGAGCGGCACGACGACGGGGGAGACAGTGAGACGGGCTCGCGATGACGCGTTCAGGGAGTTCGCGGCAGGCCGCACGGCGCCGCTGTACCGGGCGGCCTGCCTCCTGACCAGCGGCGACACCCACTTCGCCGAGGACCTGGTGCAGGAGACCCTGAGCCGGATGTACGCCCAGTGGGGGCGCATCGGCCGGATCGAGAACCCGGCGGGCTACGCCCAGACCGTGCTGGTCCGCGCGTTCCTCGCCACCCGCCGCCGCAAGTCGTCCGGCGAGCGGCCGTACGGGGAGCTGCCGGAGGGCGCGCTCGGCGCGGCGGGGGGGCGCCGCCGGCGACCCCGATCTGCGGCTCTCGCTGCTCGCCGCGCTGGCCGCGCTGCCGCCGAAGGACCGGGCGGTGGTCGTCCTGCGCTTCTGGGAGGACCGCAGCGTCGAGGAGACGGCCAGTGCGCTCGACGTCAGCGCGTCCGCCGTCCGCACCCGCAGCAGCCGGGCGCTCGCGAAGCTGCGCGACCAGCTCGGCGGGAGCCTCGTGACCTACGCGTCGGGCTGACCACCCGCGCGCGATTCGTGAACCTCATGCCTTCAAAGGGGAGTTCCACCATGCCTGACTCGCCGTTCGAGGACGAACTCGGCGCGGCCCTCCGCCGCACGGCCGACACCTTCGAGCCCGACCGCCCCGCCCTCGTCGACGCCGGCCTCCGCCAGGGCCGCCGCCGCCTCTTCCGCCGTCGCGCCCTCGCCGTCACCGGCGCGGCCGCCGCGCTGGCCGTCGTCGGCCTCGGCACCCAGCAGCTGGCCGGGGGGCCGGGCAGGGCGCTGGAGCAGAGCTCGGTCGCGGACCGGGCGACCGCCTCTCCGTCGCCGAGGCCGGTGAAGACGTCGGAGTCGACGCTCGAACTGAAGGAGAAGGCGTCACCGAAGCCGACGTCCTCCTCGAAGGGCGAGTTCGCCGGAGCGGAGGAGTGGGACGGGCTCACCGTCGACGGCGACAAGGTGCTCGCCACGCTCAAGGGGGCGTTGCCGGAGGGCAGGACCACCAAGGAGCAGGGTTCCGACACCGGCAGTGCGTCCCTCGTCCTCGACGACGGGGACGGGGCGTCGCTGATCCGGCTGAGCCTCAGCCGCGTCGACCCGCAGGGTGCGACGGCCCGCGACCTCGTGGCGTGCCCGTCGAAGTCCCTGGTCCGCTTCGACTCCTGCCGTACGGACACCCTCGCCGACGGCTCCCGCGTGCAGCTCTTCCAGGGCTACGACTACGGCGACGAGCGGGCGAACGCCAAGAACTGGTCCGTCGCCGTCGTCACCCCGGAGGGGTACGCGATCACCGTCGGCGCGTACAACGCGGCGGAGGAGAAGCTCGGCACCGTCACCCGCCCCGAGCCCCCGCTGACCACGGCCGAGCTCAAGGGCATCGCCCTGCTGCCCGCCTGGGACGAGCTGCTGTCGGGCTCCGACCCGGCCGACCCGGAGACGCCGTCGCCCGGCGAGATGCCGGAGAAGGCGGTCGCCGAGGTGCTCGCCTCCCTGCTGCCCAAGGGGATCATCCTGGCCAACTCCGGCATGGCGCAGAGCGGTTACGCCTCCTATGTCATCGACGAGGGCGAGGGCGGCTCCCTGATCGGCGTCAACGTCCAGCCCGGCTACGTCGGCGACCACCACTCGCGGGCCGAGGCCAAGACGCAGCTCTACGCCTCTGCCGAGACCCTGCCCGACGGCACCCTCGTCCAGGAGTCGAAGGGCCCCGGCGAGAAGGGCGGCAAGGGCGTCGTCGAGTGGAAGGTCGACGTCCTCCGCCCCAACGGCGACCGGGTCGTCGTCGCCGAGTACAACGCGAGCACCCAGCACACCTCGGCGACACGCGAGACGCCGCTGCACAGCATGGCGGAGCTGCGGCAGATCGCGCTGTCGGAGAGGTGGGGGGAGCTGGGGTAGCGGCGGCGGGGAATTTCGGCCCGGCCGGCGTCTGAGGCCGCGCGGGCGAAGGTCGTGCAGACGCGGCGGAGCCGCGAACGCACCTGCCGGCCCGGGCGGGAAAAACTCCAGCCTGGCCGGCGCTTGAGGCCGCCGGGCGGAGCCCGGTGTGCGCGGCGGAGCCGCGAAGTTCTCGTGCCGGGCGGAGGGTGTCGCGTCCGAGCCGCGACAGAACGCAGCCCGGCCGGCGCTTGAGGCCGCGCGGCCGAAGGTCGTGCAGACGCGGCGGAGCCGCGAAAGGCCCCCCGCCCGCTACCTCGCTTCCGCGTAGCTCTCCACCACCGCCGTGGTGAAGGGGAAGCGGACCGGGGTGTCCCCGAACGCGATCCGCGCGGCCGTCCCCCCGGCCGCGCGGATCGCCTGCGTGACCGCGTCGGCCTCGTCGACCGGGCAGTGGACGATGACCTCGTCGTGCTGGAAGAAGACCAGCTCGGCGCGGAGCCCCCAGAGCCGCTGCCGCAGCGAGGCCATCATGAGGACGACCCACTCCGACGCGCTGCCCTGCACCACGAAGTTGCGGGTGAAGCGCCCCCGGGCGCGTATGTTCGTGGACGCGTACCCGGGCGTGAACTCGCCGTCGGGCGCGACGGGTTCGGGCCCCTGCGGCAGCCCCGCCTCCTCGTACGACTCCGCCCCCGCCGCCGGCGGACTCGTCCGCCCCAGCCACGTCCGCACGAGCCGCCCCTCCTCACCGGCCCGCGCCGCCTCGTCGACGTAGGCGACGGCCGTCGGGAAGCGCCGCCGCAGCAGCGCGAGGTTCTTCAGCCCGTCCCCGGACGTCTGCCCGTAGACCGCGCTGAGCACGGCGATCTTCGCCATGTCCCGGTCGCCGGCGAACGCCTTGTCGGAGACGGCCTGGTACAGGTCGTCCTCCCGCGCGGCGACCTCCATCAGCCCCCGGTCCCGGCTGATCGCGGCGAGCACCCGCGGCTCCATCTGCGACGCGTCGGCGACGACGAGCCGCCACCCGGGGTCCGCGACGACCGCCCGCCGCAGCACCTTCGGGATCTGCAGCGCGCCTCCGCCGTTGGTCGTCCACCGGCCGGTGACCGTCCCCCCGGACTGGTACTGCGGGCGGAAACGCCCGTCGTGCACCCAGTCCTGGAGCCAGCCCCAGCCGTGCGCCACCCAGATCCGGTAGAGCTTCTTGTGCTCGATGAGCGGCTCGACGGCCGGGTGGTCGATGCCCTCGATCTCCCAGCGGCGGGTCGAGGAGATCCGGATCCCCGCCTGGGCGAACGCCTTGACGACGTCCGCCGGTAGCTCGGGCCGGACGCGGCGGCCGAACGCTGCCGAGACGCGGTCGGTCAGCTCGGCCATCCGGCGGGGCTCGCCGCCGCCGGGGTAGCGCTCGCCGAGCAGCTCGGTGAGCACCTCGCGGTGGAGGTCGGCGCGCCAGGGAAGGCCGGCGCGGTTCATCTCGGCGGCGATCAGCGCGCCCGCGGACTCCGTCGCGGTGAGCAGGCGCATACGGTCGGGGTGCGCGGTGTCCTCGTGCCGGCGGAGCTGGTCGGCGTACACCTCCAGGAGGTGGTCGAACGGCAGCGGCGTGCGGCCCTCGGCGGTGTCCGCGCCGAAGAGGGCGGACTGCGAGCCGGGGTCCGCGGGGCGGGACGGGGGGTCCGGCGGGACGGGCAGTTTGTGCAGCCGGGCGTACGCGGCCGCGGCGGAGCGGGGTTCGCCGAGGCGGCCGGCGTGGCCGAGCAGGAGGCCCTCGGCGACCTCGATGTCGTACGCCCTCCGGACGCGGATCCCCGCGGCGAGGAGGCGGGGGTAGACCTCGGCGGTGGAGCGCCAGACCCAGCGCGTGGCGTCGGGTCGGGCGCGCACGGCCTCCACGAGGTCCGGCTCCTCGCACGGCTGCCCCTCGGGGGTGCCGGTCTCCCCGACCCGCACCACCCGTGCGCCGCCGCGCGGCGTCGGCTCCAGCAGCCATCGTCCGTCCACGCGTTCGACTATGGCATCCGGCACTGACAAACGCCTGGAGCGGCGGGCGACGAGGGGTTTCGCGGCTCCGCCGCGGGTACCGGGCTCCGCCCGGTGGCCTCAAGCGCCGGCCGGGCTGGAGTCTTGGGCCTCCCCGCGCCGGCCGGGCTGGAGTCTTGGGCCTCCCCACGCCGGCCGGGTTGGGGTCTTGGGCCTCCCCACGCCGGCCGGGCTGGATTCATTCGCGGCTCGCCGCCGCCACCCCCGCCGCGACGACCCCGCACACCCCCGCCGCCACCGCGACCGCCCCCCACGGCACCCCGACCACCGCCGGCGCGGTGATGGCCCGCAGGGCGAGGGCGAGGGTGCCGAGGTTGGCTGCGGTGACCGCGAGCCCGAGGGTCGCGCCGAGGGTGACGGAGAGGAGTGCTTCGCCGGCCAAAACGCGGCGGATCTGGGAGCGGGTGGCTCCTGCGAGGCGGAGGGCGCGGAGTTCGGGGCCGCGGACGGATTCGGCCATGACGAGGGTGTTCGCGAGGGAGATAACGGTGTAGAGGAGCGCGATGCCGAGGACGAGCCAGAAGCCGAGGCGGGTGTGGGGGGCGGAGGCGGGACGGGTGTCGGCGAGGAGGTCGGGCACGGTGCGGACCTTTCCGCCGGTCGCGGCGAGCGCGGCCGCCGCGCGGGTCGAGGACGCGTCACCCACACGGACGTCGATGCGGTCCACCGCCGCGGTGGGGACGTTCGCGCGGGTGACGTAGGCCCCGTTGTCGCCGGTGCCGAGCGCGAGGACCGCGGCGATGCGGAGCCGGACGGGGCGGCCGTCGCCGAGCCAGACGTCGACGTGGTCGCCGACGGTGTGCCGTTGCCACTCCTCGTTGACGACGATGGAGGAGTCGTCGAGATCGCGGACGTCGCCGGCGACGACCGGGAGCGCGCGCGTCGCGGCGAGCGCGGCCGGGGAGGTGACCGCGCGGGCCTCGGTGCGGACGAGCGCGGTGCCCTCCTCGCGGGTGAGGACGACGGTCGAGGCGGACGGCGAGAGGACCGCGCCGGGGACGTCGACCGGCCGCAGGTCGTCGCCGGTGACGACGAGGTGGGACGGTGCGAGCTGCTGCCGCGCCTCCGCCGCCTTCGCGTCGGCGACGGAGTCCGCCGTCCCGAGCATCGATCCGGCCAGCGCGACCGTCACGAGGACGGGCGCGGCGACGGCGGAGGTGCGGCGGACGGCGGCCGCGGTGTTCTCGCGGACCAGCGTGCCGACCGCGCCCGGCAGCCGGAGCAGCCGGGTCAGGGGCCGGACGAGCAGCGGGGTGAGCAGCGCGGCGCCGGTGATCAGCAGCATCGGCCGGGTGGTGTACGTCTTGCGCTTGAGCAGCTCGTCGGGGTCGGTGGCCAGCGTGTACGCGATGAGCGCGGCCGCGCCCAGGAGCAGGGCGGTCCCGACGACCAGCCGTGCGACGGGCAGCACGCCCCGGTCTAGGGACGCCTCGCGCATCGCCTCGGCCGCCCCGGTGCGCCCCGCCCGCCGGGCCGCCGCGTAGGAGGCGAGGAGGGAGACCGACAGGCCGGTCCAGAAGGCGAGGTGGTAAGGCCAGGTGTGTGCGCCGGTGATCGCGAACCACCGCGGCGCGATCCCGCCGTCGACGAGCAGCCGCGCCAACTCCGGTGCGCCCAGGGCCCCGAGGCCGCATCCGGCCGCCGCGGCGAGCGCGCCGACGACGGCCGCCTCCGCCGTCACCGTCCGCCGCACCTGACCCGCCGTCGCCCCGGCCAGCCGCAGCAGCGCGAACTCCCGTCGCCGCAGGGCGACGGCGAACGCGAACGTGGAGGCCACGACGAACGCGGCGACGAACGCGGTCACCCCGCCGGCCGTCCCGAGCGTGGCCTGCACGGCGAGTACGGCCTCGCCGTCGCCGCCGGTCCCGTACGGCAGCCGCTCGACGGACGACCCGGCGGCCCGGTGCGCGGCGGCCAGCGCGTCGCGGTCGTGCGCTTTGACCCCCGCGCCCGGCGTACTGCGGTCGCCCGGCCCTCCGGGCCCGCCACCGTCGTGCTCTGTGCCGTCGGCCGGGCCCGCCACGCCGTCCCGCCCGGCCTTCCCGGCCGTCGAAACTCTGTCCACAGGCTGTGGATGGGCGAGCGGCCGCGTCACGTACGCCGCCCCCGGCCCCCGCTCGACACGGACCTGCAGAGTGTCCCGCAGGGCGGTCGCCGGGGCCGGACCATCGGCGGTCGCGGCGAGTCCGAGTCCCGTCGCGGCGACGAGGCCGACACCGAGGGACAGGGCGACGAACGAGCCGGCCAGTGTCACCCAGCGGGTGCGCAGCCCGGCCCACACCAGGGTCAGGAGGCTCGGCACGCCGTCCGCCCCCCGTCCGCGGTCCGCTCGGCGGTCGACGCGATCCGGCCGTCGACCAGCGTGACGACGCGGTCGGCGTACGCGGCCGCGTCGGGGTCGTGGGTGACCATGACGATCGTCCGGCCGTCGCGGTCGACCAGGTCCCGCAGCATGCGCATGACCTGACGGCTCGTCACTCGGTCCAGCGCGCCGGTCGGTTCGTCCCCGAACAGCACCGCGGGTCGCGCGATCAGCGCGCGGGCGATCGCCACCCGCTGCTGCTGCCCGCCGGACAGCTCGGACGGGCGATGCCCGGCCCGCCCCTCGAGCCCCACCCGTGCCAGGGCCTCCCGCACCTCGGCCCGGCTCACCCGGCGACCGGCGAGCCGCACCGGGAGCGCCACGTTCTGCGCGGCGGTGAGCGACGGCAGCAGGTTGAACGACTGGAACACGAACCCGATCCGCTCCCGCCGCAGCAACGTCAGCCGGCGCTCGCTCAGTCCCGTCAGCTCCGTCCCGTCGATCCGCACGCTCCCCGACGTCGGCCGGTCCAGGCCCGCCGCACAGCTGAGCAAAGTTGACTTCCCCGAGCCGGAGGGGCCCGTCACGGCGGTGAAGGTCCCCGCCGGGACGATGAGGTCGACGCCGTCGAGCGCGCGGACGTTTCCGTGGACGCGGTGCAGCGCGGTGAGCCGGACGGCGGCGGTGTCCGTGACGAGTGCGCTTGTGTGCGGTGCTGTTGGGGTCATGCCGCAACCCTGGCCTCGCGCGGTGCCGTGATCACGACCACCTGCGGGCGTCTCGAAGGTAGTGCCTGCCCTACCCTCGAAGGCGTACGCCCCCCCCGCCGCCTGCCCTCGGACGCCCCGCCCATGACCTCCACGCCCCGCCCCCGCTCCCCGAAGGAGACCGTCGACGCCGCGTTCGCCGCGGCGCTGTACGCGGAGGGGGACGCCGCGCTCGACGCGGGTGCGTCGCTGCTCGCGGCGGACGCGGCGGTGGACGCGGAACTCGCGCGCCGCGGAAGGGAGTTCGTGCGGGACGCCTGGACGCGCGGATGGCAGCCCGCCGACGTCGTACGGCTCGTGGCCCGGGACCTCGACGGGCCGCACGTACGGGTCGCCGCCGAGCTGATCCGCGAGGAGACGGCCCGGTACGACCGGCTGCCGCCGCGCTGGGCCGGTCAGCTGCAGCTAGTCGACCTTGACCACGGGACGCCGTACCGCGCCGACCGGTTCTCGTACGCGAGCGTCGTGCTCGCCGTGCTCCGGCTCCTCGTGCGGCTGCCGCGCGTCGAGGCGGTGGGACCGGCCCCCGGGGACGCGCTGATCGACGTGCCGCACCACGCCGACCCGCGCATGCTGACCCGCATCCGCGCGCTGCTCGCGAAGGCGGAGGCGACCGACTACCCGGAGGAGGCCGAGGCGCTGTCGGCCAAGGCGCAGGAGCTCATGGCCCGGCACACCGTCGACGCGGCCCGCCTGGACGCGACAAGGCCGACCGGCGAGACGCCCGCCGCGATCCGGGTCGGCGTCGAGCCGCCGTACGAGGACGCCAAGGCGATCCTGCTCGCCGCGGTCGCGGAGGCGAACCACTGCCGGGCGGTGTGGAACGGGGCGTACGGGTTCTCCACCGTCGTCGGCTTCGAAGGCGACCTGGAGGCGGTGGAACTCCTCCACACCTCGCTCCTGGTCCAGGCGACCACCGCGATGGCCCGCGGCGAGGCGGCCCAGCGGCGCGGCGGCCGCAAGCGGACCAAGACCTTCCGCCAGTCCTTCCTGCTCGCCTACGCCACCCGCATCGGCACCCGCCTGCACGACACCGCCGCCCGCACCACCGAGGAGGCCGCCGCCGACGCGCCCTCCCTGCTGCCCGCCCTCGCCGCCCGGGACGTCGCCGTCACCACCAGCGCGGACCGCATGTTCCCCCGCACCACCACCTCCCGTGTCCGCGGCGCCTACGACGAGGCCGGCTGGACCGACGGCACCACCGCGGCGGACCGCGCGCACCTGCGCTGACCGGAAAGGGCACCGGCGCCCCTCCCGTACAACCTTCCTCCCCCCTGGGATGTCTCCCCCTGCGCCTCTGCTCACAAGATCCTCCGGGACCGGCCCCGTCCGGCCCCGTGCACCTGCAGGAGACGCATGATCACGCGCAGGACCTTCCGCCCGCTGCGGCTCGCTCTCGCGACGGCCACCGCGGCGTCCCTCACGGCCGCGGTGCCGCTGGTCGTCGCGCAGCCGGCGGCGGCCGCACCCGCGAAGTACGGCGACGACTTCAACGGCGACGGATACCGCGACTACGCCCAGACCTCCGAACAGGGAGGCGCCGGCTTCCTCGTGACCTACGGGACCGCGGCCGGTCCCGGCACCGTCTCGAAGAAGTTCACGCAGGCCAGTGCGGGTGTTCCCGGGACAGCCGGGGACGCCGGCGGCTACTCGGACCTCTTCGGCGAGGACCTGGCCGCCGCCGACTTCGACCGGGACGGCTACGGCGACCTCGCGGTCGGCGACCGCAGCGAGAAGGTGGGCGGCAAGGTCTCGGCCGGAGCGGTCACCATCATGTGGGGCGGGAAGTCCGGCCTCGGCGCCAAGGCCACCCGGCTCGCCTCCCAGCCCGTCACCCGCTACGGATTCGGTGCGGACGTCGAGACCGGTGACTTCGACGGCGACGGCCGGACGGACCTGGCGGTCGCGGACGGCTCGCACACCGTCCACATCTTCCGGGGCGGCTTCTCCCAGGCCGGGAAGACCGGCAAGGTCACCGAGCACCGCCGCCCCGTGAGCGCGAGCGGCATGGAGAACGCCGGGCTGGTCGCGGGCAAGGTCACCAAGGACAAGGCCACCGACCTGTACGTCCTCGCGACGGGGTACCGCAACGGCAAGGAGACCCAGAACGCCTGGTTCCTGCGCGGCGGCAGCACCGTGAAGATCAGCGGCGCGGACGTCACCGTCAACAGCTCGACCCCCGGCTACGGCGCTCCGGGCGTCGTCGCCGACTTCGACAAGGACGGCTACGGCGACCTCGCGGTCGGCGACAGCCGCTACAACGGCAGTGCCGGCTCGGTCGTCGTCGTCCGCGGCGGAGCCTCCGGCCCCTCGACCAAGTACCGCCTCACGCAGTCCACTTCGGGCATCGTCACGGCCGCCTCCAAGAACGACTGGTTCGGCGGCTCGCTCTCCGCCGGCGACACCGACCGCGACGGCTACCCGGACCTCGCGGTCGGCGTGTGGCAGGAGAAGGTCGGTTCGGCGGAGGGGGCGGGCGGCGTCCACGTCCTGCGCGGCGGCGCGAAGGGCCTCAGCGGGACCGGATCGAAGTGGTTCACCCGCGCCACCACCGGCGTGCCGGAGAGCCCCACCGAGCACGAGATGTTCGGTGTGTACCTCCGGCTCCGCGACATCGACCGGGACGGCGACGCGGACCTCCTGGTCGGCGACAGGCGCTACGGCGAGGAGAAGACGAGCCTCCTCTTCCCGGGCGGCCCCTCCGGCGTCAGCACCGGCGTGAAGGTGATCGGCCTGTGGCCGTCGTTCCCCCAGTGAGGTAGGGGGCGCTCCGCCGGCGTGCCGGGCGGCCCCGGTACCCAGAAGGCCGGTCCGGTCAGGACCGGCCGCCACGGCGCGTCGCGACGCCGGGGCGACGGCACTCCGGCGTGGTCCGGCCCGGTGCGCGGACGCGCCGGCCTTGCCGCCGTGGACGCTCAGCCCTCGCACGCACACGCGCGCGGGGGCCGGGCTCCGCAGGTCAGGGCCGTCGCGCACCGCATCCGCCGCCCGTTGTCAGTGCCCGGTGGCATGATCCGCGCATGAACGCGGATGACGGTGAGAAGCGTGCCCTGGTCGCCTTCCTCGCGGCGCAGCGGGCCAGTGTGGTGGCGATCGTGGACGGGCTCGACGACAGCGCCCTGACCACGTCCGTCGTGCCGTCCGGCTGGACGCCGCTCGGTCTGGTGGAGCACCTGGGGTGGGTGGAGCGGGCGTGGTTCCAGGAGGTGGTGGGCGGGGAGGCCGAGCCGCACCCGTGGGCCGGCGACCACGACCCGCTGACCACGCCCCGGCCGCGCGAGGCGGTCCTCGCGTTCTACGAGGAGCAGTGCCGCCACTCCGACGCGGTCATCGCCCGCACGCCCCTGTCCGCCCCGACCAAGGTCCCCCGCCCCGAACCCCTCGGCGACGACCTCGCCGACCTGCGCGGCGTCATCCTCCACCTCATAGAGGAGACCGCGCGCCACGCCGGCCACCTGGACATCGCCCGCGAACTCCTCGAAGGCCGCACCGGTCTGGGCCCCCGCTGAACCCTGCGCGGCCTGAGGACGACCCCCCTAGGCTCGCCCCATGTCCACGACACGGCACGCCACCGCACGGGTCCTCTGCGTCGACGCCGCCGACCGCGTCCTGCTGATGCGCTGGCGGGACCCGGTCGGGGGGAAGCTGATCTGGGAGCCGCCGGGGGGCGGGGTGGAGGCGGGGGAGTCGCTGCTGGTCGCGGCGCGGCGGGAGCTGGTCGAGGAGACGGGGCTGGATCCGGGCGGGGTGATCGACCGCTGGGCGCCGGTGCAGCGGGACATGTGGTGGAACGGTCTGCACTACACCGGGACCGAGCACTACTGCGCCGCGCGGTTCGACCGCGAGCAACCGCCGCTCGGACAGGACGGGTTGCAGCCCGACGAGCTGGCGAGCCTCGACGCGACGGCGTGGGTGCCGTGGGACGAGGTGCGCGCGCTGGCCGACCCCGTCGAGCCGCCGCAACTCCTCGCCGTACTGGCCGCGTTGCTCCCGGACGGGCCGTGGGCGGTCGGCGGGCACGCGGCGGGGGCGGGCGCGCCGGACGAAGGCGAGGGCGCGCCGGACAGAGGCGAGGGCGCGCCGGACAGAGGCGAGGGCGCGCCGGACAGAGGCGAGGGCGCGCCGGACAGAGGCGAGGGCGCGCCGGACGCGGGGGCGGGCGCGGCGGTCGACTGACCCCTCGCCCGACCCCGCGCCGGCCCCGCACTCACCTGCGCCAGAACAGGTGGTGCACCACCCCGCTCGGACTCGGCACCTTCTCCAGGTGGAACCGGTCGAGCAGCTCCTCCGGTGCGTCCCACAACCGCAGCCCGCTGCCGAACTTCACCGGCGCGACGGTGACGTGCAGCGTGTCGACCAGATCCGCGTCGAGGAACTGGCGCACGGTGCGGACGCCCCCGCCGAGCCGCACGTCCTTGCCCTGCGCGGCCTCCCGGGCCCGGGCGAGGACCTCGGCGGGTGAGCCGTCGACGAAGTGGAACGTGGTGTCGGAGAGGGTGAACGACGGCCGCGGGTGGTGGGTGAGGACGAACACCGGTGTGTGGAAGGGCGGTTCGTCGCCCCACCAGCCCTGCCACGTGTGGTCCTCCCACGGGCCCCGCTGCGGCCCGAACTTGTTCCGGCCCATGATCTCCGCGCCGATGCCGTGCGAGAAGTCGCGCGTGAAGTAGTCGTCGAGCCCGCGGCTGCCGCCGCCGTCCGTCCGCCCCGGCCAGCCGGCCGTCTCCGTCGCCCACCGCATCAGCCGCATCGGGTCGACGTGCCCGAACGGCTGCTGCAGCGTCTGGTCCTCACCGGCGCCGATCCCGTCCTCGGAAACCCCGAAGTTCTGCACCCGCAGCAACTGTCCCATCGCTCCTCCTCGTGTCGTGACGTAGTCAAGACCGGAGCGGTGTGCGGAACTCATCGGCGCGCCGACACCTCAGGAGTACTGCGACAGGCAGAACTCGTGGCCCTCGGGATCCTCCATCACGACCACGACCCCCTCGCCGGGGTACTCGTGCCGCTCGCCGGTCGGCCGCCCGCCGAGGGCGACGACCTGGGC
The DNA here is from genome assembly GCF_042728285.1 of Streptomyces sp. NPDC060194. Taxonomy (NCBI): domain Bacteria; kingdom Bacillati; phylum Actinomycetota; class Actinomycetes; order Kitasatosporales; family Streptomycetaceae; genus Streptomyces; species Streptomyces sp. NPDC060194. The sequence goes on from NZ_JBHWZH010000017.1 coordinate 57,404, forward strand.
GATGCCCGCGTCGATGTCGTCGACCAGGACGTCCAGGTGCAGCCGCACCTTGCCCCGCTTCGGCTCGGGGACCGGCTGGAAGACGAGCCGGGGCTGCGGGTCGCCGACGCTGCCGAGGTAGACCCAGCCCGGCATGGACGGGCCGCGCTCTCGATCGAGGAGCGCGCCCCCAGAAGGTCGCCATCCGCTCGACGTCGAGGCAGTCGACGGTCACACCGTTCCAGCGGTTCGCCATGAGCGCAGTCTGGCAGGGCCGCGTGCGCTGGTCGCGGGGATCGCGATCTTGCTCGCGCCGGCGGGGCGGTACGTCCCGGTTCGTCCGTGTGGGGCTGCGTACCCTGGGCGCATGAGCTGGCCCGCCTCGCTGTCGCAGACCGCTCGGTCCGGGCTGCGGGTCGAGCGGCAGCGGCTGCAGCCGCTGGTGGCGGTCAGGGGCGCGGCGGGACTCGCGATCGTGATCGGGCTGATGCTGTGGCTGTCGGGGCCGGCGGTCGCGGCGAGCTCGGCGTTCGGCGCGTTCTACGCCGCGATCGCGACGTTCCAGCGCAGCTGGCGCCCGCGCCCCGTCCTCGCGTTCACCGCCGGGGTGACGCTCGCGGTGTCGACGTTCCTCGGCTACGTCGCCGCCGTCCATCTCGTCGTGTTCATGGTGCTGCTCGCCGTCTGGACGTTCCTCGCCGGGCTGGCGTGGGCGGCGGGGCCCACGTTCGGGATCATCGCGTCGGGCAACGTCTCGATCATGCTGGTGACGATCACCCTGCCCACCTCGACGGCCGACGCCGCCCGCCACGCGGCGACGATCGCGTTCGGCGGTCTGGTGCAGGCGACCCTCGCCAAGCTGTTCCCGGTCCGGCGGTGGGGCGCGCAGCGCGACGCGCTCGCCGACGCGCTGGCCGCGGAGGCGGACTACGCGCGCAGGCTGCGGCACGACCCGGTCGCGCCGTTCGACCCGGTCCCGCTCATGACCGCCCGGCACGCGGCCACCCTCACCCCCGCCCAGGCCCGTCGCCGCCCCGCCGCCCTCCGGGGCGCCCGCGGCCTCGCCGAACGCATCCGCCCGGTCCTCGCCTCCCTCGCCGACCCCGCCCTGGGCGCCCCGGCCGAGGGACCGGCGCGCGACCACGTGCGCGAGCTGCTCTCCCACGCCGGCCGGGTCCTGGACGCGGCCGCCCGGGCGGTCCGGCACGGGAAACCGGCGGAGGTGCCCGACTGGCCCGGGGCCGGCGGGGACACCGCCGACGGGGCCGGGCCGAGCGCGCTCACCGGGGCCGCCCTGCGTGCCGAGACCCGGCTGCACGCCCTCCTCCACGACATCGCCGAGGCCACCGGCGACCCCGGCCACCGCCCGTCGCCTCCCGCCCGCCCCCACCGGGCCGCGGCGGACGCGACGGCCTCACCCGTAAAGGCTCCCGCTCCGGCTCCCGCGACGCTTGCGCGGCCGACGACGTTGGGGGTGATCCCCGTCGCGCTGCGCGCGATGCGGGGGGAGCTGCGCGCGGGGTCGGCGGTGCTGCGGCACGCGGTCCGGGTGACGGCGGTGACCGTCGTCGGGTACCTCGCCGCGTCCGCGCTGCCGCTCGGGCACCCGTACTGGGCGCCGATGACCGCCGTCATGATCATGCGGTTGGACTTCACGCAGACGTACGCGCGCTCGGTGGCCCGGTTCGGCGGGACGCTGGTGGGGGTCGCCGTCGCCTCCGTGGTGGTCCAGTTCGCCCACCCGGGCACGGTGGTCTGCGCCGCGCTCGCGATCCTGTGCGCGGGGCTGATGTACACCCTGCTGCGGACCGGCTACGCCGTCACGTCGGCGTGCGTCACCGGGTACACCGTCTTCCTCCTTGAGATGGGCGGCGACGACCTCACCCAGACCGCCGCCGAACGCGTCGGCCTCACCCTGCTCGGCGGGCTGCTCGCGATGGCCTCCTACGCGCTGTTCCCCGCCTGGGAGACGCCCCGGCTGCGGGACCGGCTCGCCGACTGGCTGGCCGCCGGCGGCCGGTACGCCGGCGCCGTCCTCGACCACTACGCCGACCCGCGCTCCACCGCCGATGTCCGGCAGTCGCTGCTCGACCTGCGCGACGCCCGCGTCGCCTGGCAGGAGGCCGTCGAGACCGCCCGGCACGAGCCGGTGCGCCACCGCGGCCTGTCCCGGACGGCGACGGCCGACGCCGAGGACGCGCTCGCGGAGTTCGGGCGGGCCGCGATGCTGATGGAGGCGCACCTCCCGCAGCGTTCCGCCACGCCCGCGCCCGCCGCCGCGGCCACCGCCGACGCGGTGCGGGCGGTCACGGTGAGCGCCGCGGCCGCGGTCCGCGAGCGGCGGGCGCCGGACTGGATGCCCTTGCGCCGGGCGCTCTCGGCGTGGGACGCGGCGGACGGGGACGGGCGGCCCGACGCCGAGGACCCGGCGGAGGGCGCACCTGCCGGGGAGTCCTCCTCGGAGACGACCTGGCACGAGACCCGCAGCCACATGGTCCGCCTCGGGGTCGGGCTGCTGCTCAACGCCCTGGACGAGCTGTCCGACGCCCTGCGGCCGACCAGTGTGTCCTCCCGGGTGCGGCCGCCGGACGGATGACCTGCGGTCTCCGGCCGTCGGCGGCTGGTTACCGGTCTCCGGCCCCAGGTCTCCGTCCACTGGTCGAGCTCGACTACTCCCCAGGGCCGCGCAGGTCGATCATGCAGAACACCTTGTCGTACCGCCGCTCGCCGACCGCGACGAAGTCCGGCAGCCGCCCGTACTCGCGGAACCCCAGCGACCGGTAGAGGCTCAGCGCCCCCTCGTTGTCGCCGCGCGCGTCCAGGGTGAGGACCTCGATCCCCGCCGCCCGCGCGTCCGCGACCAGCGCGGTGACCAGCGCCCGGCCGATCCCCCGGCCCTGCGCGGCGGCCCCCACGGCCACCTTCTCCAGGTCCGCGTGCGGCCGGTGCGTCGGCCGGGCGTACCGGGACCAGTAGCCGAGACCGACCAGTCGGCCGTCGGCGTACGCCGCCCGCAGCGCCGCGTCCCCCGCCCGCACGCCGGCCGCGACCTCGGCGAGCAGTGCGGCGACCTCGTCCCGGCCGGGCGGCTCGACCCACCCGAGCGCCGCACCGCCGGCCACCAGGTCCGCCAGGATCCCGTGCGCCGAGTCCGCGAACGCGGCGTCGAGCGCCGGGTCGGAGCGGATCGCGCGGAGGTCGAGGACCGTGGGGGAGTCGGGGGCGGGGCGGGTCATGATCACCAGCCTAGCCAGCCGACCGGCGGGGTCAGCCGCCCGGCCGCGTCGAGACGGAGATGCGGGACGTACGTATGAAGCGCTGGGCGGTCGGTCGTCCGCGGCACCGCTGACCGCTCCGCCGTCGCTGTAACCGCCGGACCACTCCGCGTGCACGTGCATCTGCTCATGCAGCCGCACGTGAACGTGGTTATGATCCAAGGAAGTTGAGATCGGTGGCATCTGCACTCACGGGGAGCGCCAAATGGACCACGCATACAACGGAATGGCCGCCACGAGCCTGCGGGGGGTGGTCTGGCAGAAGAGCAGACACAGCAACTCCCAGGGGAACTGCGTGGAGTTCGCGAAGCTGCCCGGTGGCCGCGTGGCCATGCGCAACTCGAACTTCCCCGAAGGGCCGGCGCTGGTCTACACGCCGGCCGAGATAGAGGCGATGCTCGCCGGTGTGAAGGACGGCGAGTTCGACCACCTGGTTGCCTGACTCCCGCACCGTCACCCGCCGCAGGCGCACCGACACCCTGGGGCACGACGCGTGCCTCCCCGTGCGAACAGAAGCGAAAAACGACCACCAGATGTGGTCATGTTTCCGTGCGGATGATGTGATGTTCCGATCACCCCTGCGCGGCCGCCGGGACGCGGCCCCGGGGTGACACCCGCAAACGAACAGTGCCGCCTCCCGGGGGGGAGGCTTTTCACGAGCCTTGGAGTGCTGATGCACACGAGTCATTCCCGCCTGCGCCGGAACGGTCGGCAGCGCGGGGCGGCGGTCGTCGCCGCGATCACCTTGACGGCGACCGGCTGGACGGGCGTCGCCTCGGCGGCCGAGAACCCCGCACCCGAGGGCGGCGCGGCCTGTACGCCGACCGCCGGCTTCGACAGCTGCCGCGTCTACGACGCCACGGGTGCCGCCCAGAAGTTCGAGGTGCCCGCGGGCGTCGAGGACCTGGACGTCCGGGGCTGGGGCGGCGGCGGTCAGGGCTGGATCATGTCCTCGGGCGGCGCCGGCGCGTTCGTCGCGGGCACGTTGGACGTCACGCCCGGCCAGGAGCTGTCCGTGCGCGTGGGCGGCTACGGCGTCATCGGCCACGGCTACGGCGACGCGCGGGGCGGCAAGGGCGCCGGAGCCCACGGCACCACCGGCGGCTCCAGCACCGGCGTGCGCACCGCCGACGGCACCCCGCTCCTGATCGCCGGCGGCGGCGGTGCCGGCAACACCTCCATCGGCGAGCGCGGCCAGGGCGGCGCCGCGGGCGGAGCGCGGGCCGCGGACGGCGTGGACGAGGAGAACGGGGCCTGGGGCGGCAAGGGCGCCTCCGGTGACAAGGGGGGCCAGGGCGGAGCGGGCGACGTCGCCGGTTCCCCTGGCGCGGACCACGCCGACGGCGGCAAGGGCGGCGACGGCGCCGACGGTGCCGGCGGCGGTGGCGGCGGTTATGCGGGCGGCGGCGGTGGTGCCGCGGCCAAGGGCGGTACGGCCGGCAGCGGTGGCGGCGGCAGCGGCGGCGGGGGCACCAGCTGGACGGACCCGGACAAGGTGACCGGCGCGCGCGTCGTCGTCGGTGACGGCGACACCTCGCCGGCGAAGGACGACCCGTTCTGGGTGGACAACTTCTCCGACACCCCCGACACCGTGGGCATCGCGGGCGGCGGCACCAACGGCAACGGCGGCCCGGGCCGGGTCGTCCTCCAGTGGAAGTCGGCCGCACCCGTCACCGAGCTGGCCAAGGTGTCCGGCGACGGCCAGATCTCCCGGAACCTCACCCCGATGGCCGTCGTCGCGCGGGACAAGGACGGCAAGCCCGTGCCGGGCGTCTCGGTCACGTTCACGCTCCGGGACACCGGCGACACCGGCACCACCTTCCGCGTTCCCTACGAGAAGCCGACCGCGACCGTCGTGACCGACGCCGGCGGCCGCGCCGAGACCCCGGACTTCGCGACCGGATCCCGGGACGGCAAGATCACCGTCCTCGCCGAGGTCGGCGACGTCACCACCGTCTTCGACGCCGAGGTCGGCGTGCTGTCCGCCCAGCTGGAGGCCGTCGCCGGTGACGAGCAGAAGGTCGCCCCGGGCGGCACGTTCGACCCGCTGCGGGTCAAGGTGACCGCCGACGGCAAGCCCGCCGCCGGCGCCGCGATCGAGTTCAGCGTCGAGGACGAGAGCCCGGGCACCCCGCGGTTCGGGGAGAAGGGCGTCGGGGTCACGGCGAAGACCGACGACCAGGGCGTCGCCGAGGTGACCAACCTCGTCGCGGGCCGGGCGACGGGCACCTACACGGTCGTCGCCGCGCTCGGCGACGCCACCACCCGCTTCACCCTGGAGGTCGAGGACGGCTCCACCACCGGGGGGACGGACGGCGGCAACGGGTCCGACGGAGGGCCCGACGGCTCCACCGGCGGCGGCTCCGGCAGCGACGGCGGCGCGGACTCCGGCGGTGCCGACGCCGGCTCCGAGGCGGGAACGGCCGGTCCGACGGGGGGCTCCGGCTCCACCGACGGCGGCCTCGCCCTCACCGGTGCGGGCGGCATCGGCATCGCCCTCGGCGGCGGCCTCCTCCTCGCGGTGGCCGGCTTCGCCCTCCACCGCCTCGCCCCGAGGCTGAGGGCCCGCCAGAGCTGACCGCACACGGCCGAAGGCCCGCCGGGAGCTCCCGGCGGGCCGT